>NZ_JAEPKU010000167.1 GCF_016652235.1 Dysgonomonas sp. Marseille-P4677 | reverse complement strand
CCCTTAATAATATACTTAATTGATTTTTCAGTATATCTGTATCAATATTTTCAAATAATCGATTTTGTTCACTTTTTACTTTTTTTATAGCTCTTTCGAAAAGATCATTCCCGGCATCCGTAGCTTCTACAACACGCGCTCTTGTATCTGTCGTACTTTCACGTCTACTTATCAGTCCCTTTTTTTCTAAGTTTCTGAGTATAGTAGAAGTCGTCATCGGGTCTATCTCTGTCTCTTGAGATAAAATTATTTGTGTAGCTTCTATTTTGTGATGCGACATATGGTAAATAGCACCTAGCAATTCCATTTGAGATGTGGTAAGTCCAAATTCATCTAATATTTTGTGTTTGCCTCTTTGCCAATATTTAGTAACACGCCATATCAAATAACCTACGTCCTCGTGTAGATTTCCAACTTTGCTGTTATTTCCATCCATTATTTAATTGTTTAATTTTTAAAATTTGGAAGCAAATATAGTAAGTGTACTTATAATAAGTAGGGTATATAGTAGAAAAAAAATAGCTTGTTAACGTTTTTTATCAAAAACATGCTTTATAACATGTTTTCGTAAAATGAGAGTCTGAAAATATCCCTACATAAGAGTTTCTATTTTTATATAGATATTAATAAATGGATTAATTTGTTATTATACGTAGATATCTATTTTTCATAATTTATATAATACATGATCCATATATTAAATATCAAAAAAGCCGGATAGTCGATCTATCCGGCTTTATATTATATGGTTTATTAGATACCTAAATCTATACAAACTTGCTCTATCTTTTTCTCTGTTGCAGCATCAACTGCATCGTAATCTGCTCTTGATTTCAATTTAGCTTTAACTTCAACATAGAACTTAATTTTCGGCTCTGTTCCTGATGGACGTATCGATACTTTAGTTCCGTCTTCGGTAAAGTATTGTAATACATTAGATGTTGTAGGCATTTCTAATGTATATTCTTCATTGATGTTCAAGTCTTGTGCTTTGAGAGTAACAAAGTCTTTGATAAGAGTCACTTTAGAGCCTGCAATTTCTTTTATAGGGTTTTCTCTGAAGTTTTTCATCATAGCTTCTATCTCTTCAGCTCCACTGCGACCTTCTTTGGTTACAGAAATCCCTTTTTCTTTAGAGAATCCATACTCTACATAGATATCTTGAAGCATTTCGTACAATGTTTTGCCATTATCTTTAGCCCATGCTGCTATTTCACCAAAAAGCATTGCTGCCGAAACAGAATCTTTATCGCGGACGAAATCTTCGGCCAAGAAGCCATAACTTTCTTCACCGCCACCTATGTACTGACGTTTTCCTTCCAGCTCACGCATAATAGCTGCAATCCATTTGAATCCGGTGTAGCATTCAAACATTTCCACTCCGTTTTTCTCTGATACTACTTGTGTCAATGCGCTGGTTACAATTGTGCGAACTGTGTATTCTTTACCGGTAAGTTGACCAAGCTCTTTTTTGCGGGTGATGATATAGTAGATCAGTATAAGCATAGTCTGATTACCATTCAGAAGTATAATTTCACCTTTGTCATTTCTAATGGCTGCACCAAAGCGGTCAGCATCCGGATCGGTTGCGAATACAAGATCTGCATTTGTTTCTACAGCTTTCTTTACGGCCAAAGCCATTGCTGCCGGATCTTCAGGGTTAGGAGATACTACAGTTGGAAAATCACCGCTTAGTACATCTTGTTCCGGTACGTTTATTATATTAGTAAATCCACAAGCTTTTAGTGCCTGAGGAATTATTGTATATCCTGTACCATGTAATGGTGTATATACGATTCCAATATTGTGATGTTTTTTTATCGAATCGGTTGAAAGTAAAACCGATTTAAGTTCCTCGATATATGATTCGTCAATATCCTTTCCTAATATTTCTATTAGATTTTTGTTGCCTTTGAATTTTATATCTTCTACATTTACCCGGTTTACTTCGCCTATAATGTTTTTATCGTGCGGTGGTATAACCTGTGCGCCGTCTTCCCAATATGCTTTATATCCGTTGTATGCTTTAGGATTGTGAGATGCTGTAATCATTATACCGCTTTGGCAGCCTAATTTACGAATGGCATACGATACTTCGGGGGTAGGGCGCAAATCTTCGAAAAGATAAGCTTTAATCCCATTCGCAGATAAGATATCAGCTGATATTTCAGCGTATTTGCGACTATTGTTGCGGCAGTCATGTCCTATAACTACTTTTATCAGATCTTTACCTGCAAATTCTTTTAATAGATAGTTAGCCAATCCTTGTGTGGCCGCACCTATTGTATATATATTGACTCTGTTGGTTCCAACTCCCATTATACCTCGAAGGCCACCGGTTCCAAATTCAAGATCTTTGTAAAAAGCTTCTATCAATCCGGTTTTGTCCTCATTGTCTAATAATGCTTGCACTCCTTGTCTTGTTTCTTCGTCATACTTATCCGAAAGCCACATTTTCGCTTTGGCTGTTACTTGTAAAAGCAAATCATTATTTTCCATTTTTTATTCTGTATTTATTTATAGGTTTAAATATTTTAAGTCGTTTTTTATTATAGTAATGCTCTTAACGAAAGAGCAAAAATAGTAATTTTTACTAAGGACAAAGAACCGAATGAAAGAAAAGATACTATAAAAATTAGTCTTTGCGAATATAAAAATTCGGATAAACTGATTATATCAGTGGTGTAAGTCGCAATAATGCTGATATCAAAGGGAAATTAATCCATTTTGTATTTTACCTGATCAAACAGAAATGGAAATATTCTCTCGTCCACACCATGAAGAATCAATATGTCTTTATCCGCATCAAATAATAATTGGAAAAGTTCGAAGTCTTGATCCTGATACAAAGATTGTCTGTAAAGAGAAATAGCTTCTTTTTTGTTTCCCATGCATAGCTCTACATGCCCGGCGTTGAGATAGTCGTGTATTGTCGGTTTTGCAGATAAAATCTGTTGGTAATATTTACGAGACAAATCGTATTTTTTTAATAAGAAAGCTGTCCATGCTATAGGGCGATGTGCTTTTGTCCCTTTACTATCTAAGAGCTCTACTTTGAAATAAGTATTCAGAGCTTGGTCATAATCATTAAGTTCAAGATAGCAATGTCCAATATTTAATTCGATTGGAATGTTGTCGGGTGTGAGTTTTGCGGCTTTTTTATAATAATCGAGAGACAATTCGGGTTGCTTCAATGTTCTATATAACTGTGCTATCCGCTTTATGATCCATGAGTTGTTTGGTTTCAATAGATCAGCTTGCAGATAAGCCTCTAATGCACTTTCAGGATTATTTATCATCTGCCTGCAATAACCTATTTTTTGCCATATATCGTCACTGTGGTTATCTATAGCTATTAATCGGTTGAAAATATCTAAGGCCTCACCAAAATTATTTTTATCGAAACAATAGAAAGCAATTTTCCTCATATCGTCAATGTTTGAGATAAGAGGTGCAATGGATTCTTTATCGTAAAAATTGAGGTTAAGTTTAAATATATCGTAGAAATTGTTTCGGTATGGATTCAGCTTAAAGAAGCGATATAAATCTTGTATATACTGATTAGAAATCACTTCTTCGTCAATAGTAGGATTCATTTCTTTAGCTTCTTTCTGCAATTGTTTAATCTCTTCAGATTCAGCTCCCATGCGTCCGAGCATCATTTCTCGTTGGCTGCTTGGAATTTGCAAAAGGCTCAAACAAAATGAATATTTATCGGAATTGCACATATGACCGGAGTCGATAACTGCCGCTTGCAGTAAGTTGTTTTTACTGCCTTGTGGAAATAAAGATGAAAATTCCGAGTATTTAGGATCGAAAGGTAAAAACCAGTTGCTCATTTCTGAGAAGAATGGGAAGTTCTTTAATCCGGAAAATGTGGAGTGAAAGACATCGGCTCCTTCCATTTGCAGATTTGAATATTCTTGTAGCTTTTTACCTAGTCCCGATTCTTCCAATTCTTTTTGCCATTCCGGATTTTTTTCAGAGAATTCAGCGTCTCCCATCAGTTCTTCCATGTTCAGTTTTCGTCCTGCCATATTATTGAACTTCATCATTTCAGGTAAGATTTCTTCTTTAATCTTTTTGCTGATCTGTTCTGTCTCGCGGGAACGTATAAGTTGGATAACAACCCGTAATACAGCTTTCTTAAAATCCATATTCTCGGACAAAATAGCCAATTGGCTCTGTAATTCGGGATATAACGACCACCTTGAATCATACATTTGCATGGTAACAACCAGTCCGACAATTGCACGAGCCTTGATCTGAAGATTGTCAGAGGTGGCTGCATCCATCAATACTTGTACTTTACGGGCGTCGAAACGATGAAATAAGCTCAAACTGATTGCCGAAATAAAAAGGGATCTTTCTCTCACAGGCAGTTCAATATTTTTGACAAAAGATAGGTAATTATCCATATCTTTATCATTGGCCCGAGGCGAAATGTAAGTATTATTGAACATCTCGGAACCGATCCGTTCTCTTTTTACAGCTAGTTCCCGAAGCTTATCATTCTTTATTATATCATCATCCTGTAGGTCTGTTAGTGCAATAATACCGGATATGTCTAACAGTTGCGTAGTATAATCCGGTATGGAGGTATTCTCAGATATATTTCTTCTATACTTTTCGTAGAATATATTTGACGATTCTATTTTAAGTAATTCATCTGTAGCGTCGTCTGTAAGCTCATACAATAGACGTAACAGGTTACGATATACATTTTCACGCTCCGGATCGTTGACACCTTCGAACAAGTAATGGAGCATAAATTTATAATTTGTCTCCAATTCACTTAATGTTTCAATGATTTTCCAATCCTGAATATTTGTTGTAATTTTCCTCAAAGTCTCAAACGCATCTTTTAACTGCCTTTTTGACAGATGAAGTAATATCTCTTTTTTGAGTGAAATTATATCGCGACTGTTCATCTATTACAATCCTACTTTAATTAATTATTCTTTTGTATTTATCTGCGGTTATCTATCGGTTAGAATGAGTGTAGAAGGCATTCCCTTTATCATTTTTTCATCTAATTCATCTAATTTTCTCCAACTGTTTAGACTGATTATTATCAGATCGTGTTTTTGGAGAATACTTTCATCTACAGGAATATTATTATTCC
Organism: Dysgonomonas sp. Marseille-P4677; assembly: GCF_016652235.1. Classification (GTDB taxonomy): domain Bacteria; phylum Bacteroidota; class Bacteroidia; order Bacteroidales; family Dysgonomonadaceae; genus Dysgonomonas. Next base: position 3,570 of record NZ_JAEPKU010000167.1, on the reverse strand, counting down.
ACACCTGGAATAAATATTGGTTTACCGATTTTACCTCTCTTACCGATTTTACAAACTCAAGGGTCTTATCTGATAACTTAATAGAATCCCATAGCGTGATTCGTACATTTGAGTTTTTAGATAATCTTTCCATAAATGGACCGATGAATACATCATCTTCATCCAATATCGGAATAAACACATTTTGTATATCTATTAGACCTCTATCAATAAATATGCCAACTTGCATATCAGTCTTTGATATTATTTGTCGGGTACGGTCATCGAAAGGAGAAACGGATGTTCGTCTTCCGCCATTTAGACCTTGGATTTTCAATAATAACTTATTGATATTGTCGACAAGGCTATTTGAGAATCCTATAAAACGGCCAAGTATGTTGTCTTCCGAAAGGGTATAACCTCTACTGCCTATTAAAATAAAATCGTATTCACCTTTATTCGCTATCTTAATAATGCTGGACTGAGTATCACTCGTAACTTCAAAGATCTTTGTTATTTCCTGATTCAGGCTTTTAGCTTGATTTATTATTGGTTTGAAGATAGTATTCTCTTCTTTGGTTATTCCATATTGATGTAAGATATTCCCTTCTGACATGTGTAACATCGTCAACTCCGAATTTGATTGACGTTTCTTTATCAGACTATGGGCTACTAGCAATAGCTTTCGTCCTGTTTCAGGGCTAGCAAAAGGAACAAGTATTCTGAACGGTTTCTGTTCTTTATCTTCTATAACCAATTGTTTTTTCTTAAATATTTTGTTAATAAGGCTCAAGCTGGGCGAAGTCATAAACGTAGTACCCAAAGCCATTATTACCATCATCGCAAAAACCTGAGGTGTGAGTATGCCCAAATCGAGACCTATATTAAGTACAACCAACTCCATCAACCCTCTTGTATTCATCAGTGCTCCGATAGTTAAACTATCTTTCCAGTTCTGACCAACAAAACGGGCGGCAAGAGCACTTCCAAGGAATTTTCCTGTAATGGCTACAACGATGATAAGGCCACAAATGAGCCAAAGATGTACGCTGTTAAGTAATCCGATTTCAGTTCTCAGCCCTGTATATACAAAGAATAGAGGTAAAAGGACAATTAGTGCTACGTACTCTATTTTTTCTGTAAGTAAGTTTCTAAATCTAGTGTCGGAAGGCATTATCACACCGGCAAGAAATGCACCGAATAATGCATGTATTCCAATGAGTTCTGTCATATAGGCAGATGCGAAAAGCATGACAAAAAATGTAGCAGCAACAGATTTTGAAATGTTTCTCTTCGAATGCTCACGTTCTGTTATCCTTTTAAGAACCGGTCGTACTACTTTAAACATAAATACAACATAGGTTATAGCCATAAGGATTACAAATACAGAGCTTGCTAACGAACCGGCCTTTACTATTGCAATAACGGCGGCAAGCAAGCACCAGGCAGTAATATCATCAATGGCTGCACAAGTGATAACTATAGAGCCTATAGGAAGCTTATTCAGCCCTTTTTCATGCACAATACGGGCCAAGACCGGAAATGCTGTTATACTCATGGCGATCCCCATAAATAATGCGAATGAAAGAAAGCTTACTTCGGAATGGGTGAATTCTTCGTATATAAAATAAGCCAGAAAGACCCCTAACGAGAAGGGGAAGATAATACTTGCATGACTTATAATAACAGCATTTTGAGCCCTGTTTTTAATAACTTTCAGGTCTAGCTCCATGCCTATAATGAACATGAAAAGAATAAGCCCGACTTGGCTGAGCAGACTAATGTTATTTAATGATGAGGTGGGAAAAATAGCTTCTGATATTTCCGGAAAATAGAGACCCAAAAGAGACGGTCCTAAAACAACGCCTGCTATAATTTCTCCAATGACAGTTGTTTGCCCAATTAATTTACACAACCATCCGAAAAGTTTGACTACAATAAGTATAACAATTATTTGTAGTAAGAACGTAATAGTCGGAGTAGCAATATTTTCCTTTAGGCTTAGCAGAAACGTGTCCCAAGCCGAAAGGTTGATATTACTATTCGAATATATATCTTGGGAAATATTTTCCAGATTGGTTTTACCGGCATTCAGGACTATAAATATAAGTATAGAGAATACTCCTATTGTAATTATATAGAATAATAGATTTTTGTATTTCTTCACAAGGGTCAATTTTCTATTCGTTGCAATAATCTAGCTTTTCTATACAAAGATATAACTTTTAAAAAGAAATTGCGACAATTGAATGCATTGATGTTATTACTAAAAAGCGTATATTTGAAGAGGAAATGCAAGAATATTATACTATGCAAATCTGGCAAAAGTATTAATTCATAGTTTCCCTATCTTTTAAATAATAAGAAATTGGTATGATACTTAGTGCTTTAAAATATACTCGCTACGTAGATGAGCCTCGCGAATGGTCGATTGTAGGAAATGGAGGGGATTATGCTTATTTTGGCAATATAAATTTGCTCGTAGGGAAAAACGCTTCCGGTAAAAGCCGGACATTGAATGTTATTCGTGAAATAGCAGATCTGGTATCGGGGAGAATAGATTTGAAATATGCAATTAGTCCGTCCGAACGTTTCGAACTAACCTTTACAAATGGAGAAGACCAATATGCTTATTATCTTATATTTAAAGAACGGGCCGTAGATGAAGAGATATTATCTTTTAATAATAAAGTTATATTAGATCGTAAAAAGAAAATACTATTGACTGCAGAAGATCAACATACACCTTTCGAGGTAAAAGATTATCAGCTTGCGGTAGCTTTACATGATACAAGTGACAGACCTTTTTTTAAAAATATTGTACAATGGGGTGAATCACTCAAGAATTATCTTTTCGCTAACCAATTAGAAAAAAATAGACTTGTAAAAGACTATACCCAGATAGACGGAGACGACCACGATATTGATGATCCCGATGTTTTGATATATATATTTCATAAAGGGCGAGAGCTATATGGCGATATGTTTGTTTCCGAAGTAATTGAAAATATGCAGGCCCTGGGATATGATATTTCATGTATCGATATTAAACGAGAAAGCGGTGGGTATGGGATTGTCATAGAAGAGGAAGGTGAATATATTGTGTCTCAAAGGGAGATGTCGCAAGGCATGTTTCGGGCTTTGGCTTTGTTTATTATGCTGACTTATGCTCGATTAGATGGCATTTCTTTATGTCTGTTAGTAGATGATATGGGGGAAGGACTAGACTTTGATAGCTCGAAGAAAATGATAGATATCGTAACAAAAAAGGTGCATAAGTCTAATGTTCAGTTTTTTATGACAACAAATGACCGACAGGTGATGAATCAGATATCATTGCGTTTCTGGTCGGTTATTGATCGTCAGCGTAATAAATCTATATTCTACGACTATACTAATTCGACAGATACTTTTGAAGACTTCAAATATACAGGACTGAATAATTTTGATTTTCTTTCTTCAGATTTCTATAAGGAAGGATTTGGAATTATAAACGAAGAGAATGATTGATGAAACGAATCGCTTTTTTTGTTGAAGGGCAGACTGAGCAGATTTTTGTAAATCGCTTGATAAAAGAAATCCTTGGAACCC
>NZ_JAEPKU010000166.1 GCF_016652235.1 Dysgonomonas sp. Marseille-P4677 | reverse complement strand
GGTTATATTATTCGTTTATATCTATTATATAAACGCAAAAATACTTATTTATATTTCATAATAATGTTAAATATTAAAATTAACTATCATATGGTTTGATGTTTTGATAATTGTTCGTTACTTTTGTAAAGTATTTTTCATGGTATTAGATTTATGGTTAGGAGTGAAGATTGGTTGTCGTGAGACAACCATTCCTATTTTACAGAATATCTGTGCTTTCTATTCTTGTAGTGTAGAATGGCCGGATCGAATTTTTATAGATAAAAGTTGTAAATCCATTTTAAGCTCAAATCCATTAAGTATAAAACTATTATCTTTGTGCTATATGGAAGATGTTTTCAAAACAATAGCAAATATATCAAAGTCTACTTATACCGAGAAAAGAAGTAAGTTTATAGCTTACGCTATTCCTGTTCAATCTGTAGAGGATGTAAAGATAGAGATAGATAGGCTTCGTAAGGAATATTACGATTCGCGTCATGTTTGTTGGGCATATATGCTTGGTGCTGAGAGGGCAGAGTTTAGATCGAATGATGATGGTGAGCCTTCTGGAACAGCGGGAAAGCCCATTTTAGGACAGATAAATTCGAACGAATTAACAAATATTCTTGTTGCTGTTATACGCTACTTTGGAGGTATCAAGCTTGGTACGAGCGGGCTGATTGTTGCATATCGAGAGGCAGCTGCAGAGGTTATTGCCGAATCAGAGATCATAGAAAAAACAGTAGATTGTCAGGTGTCTTTTAGTTTCGAGTATCCATTTATGAATGATGTGATGAAGATTGTTAAGGATTTAGAACCTTTAATTTTAAATCAAAGCTACGATATGGATTGTCTCATGACCTTAGAGATCCGAAAAGCCCGATTTGAAGAGCTGTATAACAGATTGTCGAAGGTGGAAAGTTTGATTTTTACAGAATAAATAACGGCTACCTTTTAGAGATAGCCGTATCTTTTAAGAGCTTTGTTTTTTTTATATTATTCCTTGGGCCATTACAGCTTTGGCGACTTTCATAAATCCTGCGATATTTGCACCTTTTACGTAGTTGACATATCCATCGGCTTCAGTACCATATTTGACACAATTTTCGTGGATATTTTGCATAATCCATTTCAATTTTCCGTCTACTTCTTCTGAAGACCAGCTCAATCTTTCTGAGTTTTGAGTCATTTCTAGTCCTGAAACAGATACGCCACCAGCGTTTGCTGCTTTTCCGGGAGCATAAAGTATTTTTGCAGCTTGAAATACAGCTATGGCTTCTGGTGTGGATGGCATGTTTGCTCCTTCCGAAACAGCTATAACTCCATTGGCAACAAGTTGCTTTGCGTCTTCGCCATTTAATTCATTCTGAGTAGCAGAAGGTAGGGCTATATCAGCTTTTTCTCCCCAAGGGCGAGCGCCAGGTACATATTTGCAGCCGTAGGTGTCAGCGTATTCACTGATACGGCCTCTGTAAAGTTCTTTTAGCTCTTTTACATATTCTAGTTTTTCCAATGTTATACCTTCAGGATCGTAGATGTAACCACTCGAATCCGATAAAGATACAGGTATTGCTCCTAGTTCTATCAGTTTCTCACAGGTGTATTGAGCCACATTTCCCGAACCTGAAATCAAACATTTCTTGCCTTTTATGTCTATATTTTTTGTTTTTAGCATCTCCAAAAGGAAATATACATTCCCGTATCCGGTTGCTTCAGGACGAATTAATGAACCTCCAAATGTTAAACCTTTTCCGGTAAATGTTCCGGTAAATTCACGGGCAAGTTTTTTGTACATTCCGAACATATAGCCAACTTCACGTCCGCCTACACCAATATCACCCGCCGGAACGTCAGTGTCCGGGCCAATATGTCTCCATAGCTCAGTAACGAACGCCTGACAGAAACGCATAATTTCAGCATTTGATTTGCCTTTTGGATTGAAGTCCGATCCTCCTTTTCCACCACCCATAGGTAGGGTTGTAAGTGAATTTTTAAAAGTCTGTTCAAATGCTAAGAACTTTAGTATGGAAGGGTTTACCGAAGCGTGCAAACGGATACCTCCTTTATATGGGCCAATAGCATTTGAGTGTTGTACTCTATATCCCATATTTGTGTGTGTATTTCCTTTGTCATCGGTCCATGTTACACGGAATGAAAAAATACGATCAGGAATGCATAATCTTTCTATCAGATTAGCTTTTTCAAATTCAGGATGTTTGTTGTAAACTTCTTCAATGGACTCCAGTACTTCATGTACTGCTTGATGATATTCAGGCTCGTTTGGGAATCTACGCTTTAGATCTTCTAATACTTGTTCTACTTTCATCTTAATTTACGGATTTTGATTTATGGAAAGTGCAAATGTACGAAAAAGTATTTAAGGGTGTTGTCTTTTTGTTTAAAAAAGTTACGAAATGTATTATTTGACTTAAATATTGTTTGTTAATTTGGTCAAAATATCAGATTTTGTCCGAATTTCTTCCAATGTGTATTTTTCTAGGATAGTGTTGTTAAAAGTGATATCTCCTTCAAAAATGCAATCTTTGAAATCTACATTATTCAATCTGGTGTTGTCAAAATTGCTATTGAAAATAATAGTATTCCAGAAGTCACATTCTTTGAGTGTTGCAGAAACAAAGGAGGTATTTTTTATATGTGACGAATCGAAAATTACTTTATCGAAACTAGTATCAGAAAAATCCATTCCATCCATAAAGCTATTTTCCATATAGCATGATGTAAAACTGCAGTTCTGAGCCGTAGATCTGATAAACTTTGTTTTTGTAAAATCCACATTCGAAAAATGAGCATTGTCAAAATCGATATCTTCGAAAACACAATTTGATAAGTCGGTCATATAATCGCTGTAAATAAATTCATTATTTTTAAATAATACCTTCATGATGGTTTGTATAACAATTGTAGGTTCACTGTTTACACGCCATTCCTTTCCTGTGTCTTCGTTTATTATTGTGTCTGTGTTTTCTCTCACATATGTACAAAGTATATCATGTATTATATTTACATATCTTCTTTGTATATCATCTTCCTCTGATGATTCCAATGCTATCTGATGCAAGGCGTAAATACCGGATATGACAGAACTTACATTTCCACTACCTAATAGAGTAGCTGCATCTTTAAACCGTGTGTTAATTTGTCCTTTTTCAGCAATGTTATTCTGTCGTGTTTGTTCGGCCACTCGTCTATTGTTAATCCATAGCCCTAGGATTACCAGAGCTCCACCAAGTCCAGTTGCAACAGTTTTTACATATTCGCCTAATGCAGATGGTGTGTCTCCGAACAAAATAATGTGAGCATCCAGTTTGTAAAAAATAATTCCTGTAAGTATACATCCAAATATAATGATAAGGAAAATATATTTATAGTAGAAGTAACTTATTGCTTTTCTATTACTTTTGAGTATAGAGGAAAATATCTTGCTTTTTTTTGACATGGTGTTCTACGATGATTTATAATGTTGTTCGATATACATAATATAAAAATGCGAAAAGAGTTTCTTTATACAAATCTATTTAATAGTTGTTTGATTTTATTACAAAAAATAGAGATTCTGCAGATTTGATATAAATTAAAATATATATTGGGTGAGAGATGTTTTTTAGTCTCGTTTTTTTCTTATTTTTGCGAATAATATAATTAAAAAACATTCAGTTAAATAAATGAATTATTTAATCACAGGCGGGGCTGGTTTTATCGGCTCAAATTTTGTGAAGCATATGTTAGCCACACATCCCGATGCGAAGTTGGTCGTATTCGATGCTCTTACATATGCAGGTAACTTAGGTACGTTGAGCGAAGAATTAAAAAATCCTCGGGTTGTATTTATTAAGGGAGATATATGCGATAGAGATACAACTGAAAGATTATTTTCAGATTATCAAATTGATTTCGTGGTCAATTTTGCAGCTGAAAGCCATGTAGACAGAAGTATAGAGAATCCTCAACTCTTTTTACAGGTAAATGTGTTGGGAACACAAAATCTACTTGATACTGCAAAAAAATACTGGACCGTAGGAAAAGATGATAATAACTATCCGATATGGCGTGAAGGAGTGAAATTTTTACAAGTATCTACTGATGAGGTTTATGGTTCGTTAGGTGATGAAGGTTTCTTTGTAGAAACAACACCGCTCGATCCACGTTCTCCTTACAGTGCCGGAAAAGCAGGAGGAGATCTTATTGTACGTGCTTATGGTGAGACCTACAAGATGCCTGTAAATATAACTCGTTGTTCGAATAATTATGGTCCATATCATTTCCCTGAAAAACTGATTCCCCTTATTATTCGCAATATATTGGCTGGGCAACCTCTGCCGGTATATGGAGATGGTAGTAATGTGCGAGATTGGTTGTATGTTGTAGATCATTGCAAAGCTATAGATGCAGTATTACATTATGGGCGTGTAGATGAAGTTTATAATATAGGCGGACATAACGAAAAAAAGAATATCGACATAGTAAAGCTTGTGATAAAAACAATACACGATATAATGGATAAAGAACCAAAATACCGTGAAGTATTGAAAAAAAGAGAGCTTTTGCCTGATGGAAGTATAGATATTAGTTGGATAAATGAGGATCTGATTTCTTTTGTAAAAGATCGTCAGGGACATGACCAGCGTTATGCTATCGATCCTGCAAAAATATCAAAAGAGTTAGGTTGGTTGCCAGAAACATCCTTTGATAATGGTATCGTAAAGACTATCTATTGGTATCTTGATAATCAATCGTGGGTCGAAGAAGTGACATCGGGCGATTATATGAAATATTACGAACAAATGTATAGTAATAGATAAGTTGTTATGGAACGTTTAAAGGCAATTCTGGTTGATAAAATTCTAGACTTATCGATAGGCAGTGGAGATGAAGTAAAAGCAAAATTAGATAGGATTCAACGATTTCGCGATTTTGCGAATGCTTGCCAGACTCTTATGAAAAAATATCCGGCTATTGAGGATGAGCTGATCAAAATGGTTGAATCTGGCGACTTTGATACAAAAGTTGCTTCTTCTCGGGTAGATACGATAATCCGTCTGGCAGATGCAGAAACAGCTACTATTAACAGAATGATGCCTAAAGAGGATGATGTTGCAATTAATCTGCCCGATGATACAGAAAATATTTTTGATGCGGATGATTTTCTGATGGAAAGAGTGAATACGGAAGATGAACAAGTATATACACCGGAAGATATAGATTATGAAGAATTAGGAATCTCTGCAGAAGAGGTATCGGAAAGCGGATATGTATCCTATGAGGATGTTCGTTCCGAAGATGCAAGTGAAATTCAGGCTGAATCGGGTGTTTCTTTGGATGCAGAGGAATCAAATTTAGATATTGATACGAAGGACGAATTAGAACCGGATACTATTGTAGAAGATATTTTGAGCTCGGAACAATCTGAGAATATGCCTCCAATTACATTTATGGAGGAAAGTAATAATTATGAAGAAGAGGAACTTGCTGCAAACCGGAAGCTTCATATTCGGAGAACAATTCAAATTGTTGGTATTGTTATTGCCGTAGTTGCTCTTATTTTTATTATTAAATTTGTTATGATTCACTGGCAAACAATTCTTATTGTGGCCGGTATCTTGGCTGTTTTGGCCATATTGTTTGTTTGGTTTAAGCGAAAGCGTGGATAAGCCAGACGTATGTTGAACCAATTACCCCTGAAATGGACTATTATAGGCAAACCTCATTAAAAGATTACAATTCATTTAAAACTGAAGCGAAGGCAAAAATATTTTGCCAGCCCAAAAACGTAGAAGAACTGCGTGAGTGCTTGAAAGAGTTCCCCAACGATAAAAAGCTGATTATAGGAGGAGGCTGTAACCTTTTCTTTACAAAAGACTTTGATGGACTTGTCATTCATCCTAATTTGAGAGGTCTTCGAGAAATCTCCGATGAAGAAGAAGAGGACGAGGATATATTCATTGAAGTAAGTGCTTCCGAAAACTGGGACGAACTTGTAGCTTATTGTGTAGAACGAGGATTCGTGGGTCTAGAGAATCTGTCTCTTATACCCGGTACTGTAGGCGCCGCTCCTATTCAGAATATTGGTGCTTATGGAGTGGAGGTAAAAGACGTGATTCGCGAAGTTGTGGCTATTGATATGGAGTCGGGCGAAGTTGTTTCTTTTTCGAATGCCGAATGTGAGTTTGCATATCGAGATAGTATATTTAAACGTACGAATAAATATTTTGTAATTTCAGTGGTTTTCCATTTGAAGCGTACATTTGTCTATACTCCTAAATATTTTGATTTAAATAAAGAGCTGGAGGATATTGCAGAGCCTACTATTCAGGATGTACGCGATGCGGTCATACGTATTCGTCAGCGGAAATTACCTGATGAAAAGATATTGCCTAATGCGGGTAGTTTTTTCAAGAATCCATGCATTACTAAAGAACATGCAGATAAGATTCTAAAGTCATATCCTGAATTACCGGCTTATTTACAAAAAGATGGCTCGATGAAAACATCAGCCGCCTTCCTAATAGATAAGGCGGGTTATAAAGGTATAAGAGTAGGTGATATAGGTACTTATCCCAACCAACCTCTTATTGTTGTTAATTACGGCTCCTCGGATGGAAACGATATTGTTCGTTTTATGCGTGAAATACAAGGAGCGGTAAAGGATACATTTAATATAGAATTAGAACCGGAAGTAAGAATATTTTAATAAACAGGGTATAAAATAAAGTAACTTTTATATCTTGCATGTAAATGAAAACTTATAACTGATAAAACAAAGATTATGGCATCATTTATCATAGAAGGGGGCTGCCGCCTCAGTGGAGACATTACTCCTCAGGGAGCAAAAAACGAAGCATTACAGGTCATATGTGCTGTTTTACTTACACCCGAAGAAGTTGTTATAGAGAATATTCCGGATATATTGGATGTAAATAATCTGATTGCTTTACTTGGCGAAATGGGTGTGCAAACCCGTCGGGTGGGAGAAGATGCGTGGTCGTTCAAAGCGGAAAATGTAAATATAGATTATTTGCAAACTCCTGAGTTTATGAAAAAAAGTGCATCTTTACGAGGCTCTGTAATGATTATCGGACCATTGGTTGCACGATTCGGTAAAGCCATGCTGCCAAAGCCCGGAGGAGATAAGATAGGCCGTCGCCGTCTCGATACCCACTTTATAGGAATACAAAAGCTGGGTGCAGAGTTTATTTATGACGATGCACAGCAGATATATAATATTACTGCAGATAAGTTAGTAGGAACCTATATGTTACTAGATGAAGCTTCGGTGACTGGTACTGCTAATATTCTTATGGCTGCCGTATTGGCAGAAGGCGAAACTACTATCTATAATGCAGCATGCGAACCATACATACAGCAACTAAGTAAAATGCTGAATCAGATGGGCGCTAAAATTACAGGAGTGGGTTCAAATCTTTTACGTATCGAAGGGGTAAGCTCTCTCGGCGGAGGCAAACACCGTATTTTGCCGGATATGATAGAAATTGGTAGCTTTATTGGGATGGCCGCCATGACAGCATCAGAACTTACTATAAAAAATGTAGCTTATGATGATTTGGGTATTATTCCTGATACTTTCTGTCGCTTAGGGATACAATTAGAGCGAAGGGGAGATGATATATATATACCTGCACAACAGGAGTATACAATAGACACATTTATTGACGGATCTATTCTCACTATTGCCGATGCACCTTGGCCGGGATTAACTCCGGACCTGATAAGTGTATTGTTGGTAGTAGCTACGCAAGCTAAAGGAAGTGTGCTTATACATCAGAAGATGTTTGAGAGCCGCCTATTCTTTGTCGATAAACTTATAGATATGGGTGCCCAAATTATCCTTTGCGATCCTCACCGCGCTACTGTGATTGGTACAGGCAAGCGCCCTATGCGTGCTACGGTAATGACTTCACCGGATATACGTGCAGGGATAGCTCTTCTTATTGCAGCAATGTGTGCAGAGGGGAAAAGTACAATTCATAATATAGAACAAATAGACCGTGGGTATCAAAATATAGATGCTCGCCTTAACCAGTTGGGCGCTAATATAATGCGACTGGATTAATAAGAAACTAAGATAATATAATTTTTTTCAACTTTTAGACTATGACAGAAAATGAGAAATATCTCTACGATCATTTCCTTATTAGTATAAAATCAGGATTTGAATCTCTAGAAGATATTATTAACGATGCGCTTGAAGCAGTGGAGGATGAAGGATGGCAAAGTGAGATTACCGAAGAATGGGTAAAAGAAATCCTAGAGCGGGAATACGCAAAAAATGAGTCTGAAAGTAAGACTTGGCAACATCCGACCGATACGGAAAAATTGCTGACAGTATTTGATACTCTACGTAAAGAAAAGATAGTAGCTCTACATAATGCCGGATATACTGAATCGGATGCTATCTATGATGTACAGGATGTATGGAAGGATCTTGAGGATCAAGGAATAAAACCAATTGGATATTGTTATTATCATGGACAAGATTTGGAAAGAGTTATAGAAAGTGGAACGCTTTGTATAGGATTCTATGGAGAAAAAGAAAAAAATGATAAAGAAGCTATTTTAATTGGTAATAAAATAGTAGCAGCATTTTCAGATGCAGGTTTCACTGTAGAATGGAATGGAACCGCTTCGAGAAGAATAGAAATTCATAACTTTAATTGGCAGAATACATTTACTTCTGACGAAGATGCAGAAGAGAAATGGGGTTATGATCGTGTTATAGATCTAATGGAAGAGTAAATATACAATAGATAATATAT
>NZ_JAEPKU010000165.1 GCF_016652235.1 Dysgonomonas sp. Marseille-P4677 | reverse complement strand
GATCTATGAAGTGCTTTTCTACTTTATTAATAGAAAAATATACAGGAAAAGAAAAAGCCCAATATAATCTTTCCTTGGATATAAAAAGTATTCCAATAGGTCCTTGATATAACGATTTATTAATATATACCCTAATTCTGATAAAATATGAAATGTCCTAAATTGAAAAAACGTCAATAATATTTGAATATTATTTTATTACGAAACGATGTGTGCGCACACATATATTATAAAAGTATCTAGCTAAATAAAAAACTGTTGACTTGAGGTTTATGATTATCTCAAAAACAGAATAAATGATCCAAAAATAATGATAAAAAAATTTCGACGCTTTGATAGAAAGTGCCTCCTTTTCTTTATGAGAATTTAGTTATTTACTCCATCTTATTAAAAATAGTATTAAGCTTTCTTGCAGATGAAGAAATCTAGTTTCTATAGTTATAAATACTTAGGAACAAAGCCTCCTATTTGATAAAAACACACCAGATAACTTATTTATAAATCTTAATCAACTCTAGTATGACTATGAAATTTTCAAATTTTAAACTTTTTGTCATGTCAGCGATGTGTTGTTTGCTCTTATGCACATCAGCCTATGCACAAACGACAAAAAAAACAATTACTGGTACTGTATTAGACAGTAAGCAGGAACCAGTTATTGGAGCAACCGTTGCTGTAAAGGGAACAGTCATTGGCACAATGACCAATATTGAAGGTAGATTCTCGCTTGATATTCCTCCTTCTGGAACCCTAATAATATCTTATATCGGTTATGGGACCCAGGAAATCAAAATTTCAGATAATATCGAATACACAGTAATATTAAAAGAAGATGCACTGAATCTGGATGAAGTTATTGTTGTAGGTTATGGTACAGCCAAAAAGCGAGACTTAACCGGAGCCATTTCATCAGTAAAAGCAGATAAACTACAAACCGAAATGCCACGTTCTATGCAAGACTTATTGCGTTCAAATGTTGCCGGTCTGGAAGTAGGTATATCTGGAAGAGCCAAAGGAAGTGGTGACATGACAATACGTGGAAAAAATAACTTAAGGGGGAAGAACGAGCCTCTAATCGTTGTTGATGGGGTTATTTACGATGGGGTTCTCAGTGATCTGAACACAAATGATATTGCATCTGTAGATGTACTGAAAGACGCAAGTTCAGCTGCTGTTTATGGAGCTAAAGCCGCAAATGGGATTATTGCCATTATGACACGTAAAGGGTCCGACACAGGAAAACCAGTAATTAATTTTAATGCAAATTGGGGATGGGTATCTCTGGCTAACAAACGTAAAGCATTAAGTCCTGAAGGATATGTAAAATTCCGTCAAGACTATGAGAATGGAAGATATTCTGATGACTATTACAAAAAATATCCTCAAATGTTTAGCGACCCTCGTTCCTTAGACGGTATTAACCAACTGGATTGGTATAATTATGACATGAAAACACCTGTAACCTCTGTTGATGAAACCCAATTATTAACAAAGTGGTTATCTCGCTTGGACTTCAAAACTCCTGAAATTGAAAATTATTTAGCAGGAAGAACTACAAACTGGCAAGATGCAGTGTTTCAAACAGGAATGCAACAAGATTACTCTGCAAGCATCTCAAATCGATCTGAAAACGTAAATTACTACTGGTCTTTAGGGTATCAGGATAGAGAAAGTATCTATGTAGGAGACAAATATGTAAATTATACTAGTCGCCTCAATCTCGAATCTAAGATTAACAAATATATAACTGTCGGAGTAAATATGAATTTCTCTTCTCGAGACGAACCAAACCAAAAATGGAATAGCAGTGATTCCAGATTTGATCCTACTGTCGATTGGGGACAATCAAGAAACTTATCTCCATATACTCTTAATGAAATGGATGATCCTAATAGCATATATCGTCGTTATCCTAGTGGAGATAACTCGAGCTCCAATCCTTTTTATGATGCTGCCTATATGGATACTAAACTGCAAAGAACAAGTATCAACGGAACTATATTTGGAAAACTAACGTTACCATATGGTTTTGGCTATCAAGTAAATTTTACACCATATCTTAGTTGGCAAGAATATTACGAGCATAAGTCCAGCAAGCATGAAGGATGGGCAAAAGAAGGTGGAAGCGCCGAAAGAAGACACGAAAAATGGTATAATTGGCAAGTAGATAACTTATTTACATGGAAACAAGAATTTAATAAAAAGCACAATGTAGAAGTTACTTTCCTTGTCAATGCTGAAAAAGGACAATATTGGCAGACAAAATCTCAAACATCACAATTTTCACCTAACGATTATTTAGGTTATCATGCTATGAATGCAGGTGCAATACCAAAAGCAAGTAGCAATGACACACGAAAAACAGGTGATGCTCTGATGGGGCGCTTATTTTACTCCTACATGAATAAATATATGCTAACTACATCGGTGCGTAGAGATGGATACTCTGCTTTCGGACTAAAGAACCCACATGCTACATTCCCTGCTGTAGCTTTAGGATGGGTATTTACATCAGAAAAGTTTGGAGAAAAACTGAATCCATGGATGACATACGGAAAACTTCGTTTATCATGGGGGCAAAATGGAAACAGAGATATAGGTCAATACGAACAAATTGCAGAATTAACCCCAGGCTTAACACCATATATTGATGGAAATGGAAATATTTATCTCACTTCACAATTATGGGTTTCTCGTATGGCAAATCCAGATCTGAAATGGGAAAATACGAAAGCATATAACCTCGGGTTCGATTTCTCTCTCTTTAATGATATTCTTGGTGGATCAATCGACGTATACAAAAAAGAGACGAATGATTTACTAGTCGAAAGAGGACTCCCTAAATTTACCGGATTTGATAAGATAACTACTAATATCGGACTTGTTGAAAATAAGGGATTTGAGCTATCCTTAAATAGTAATGTTCTGAAAAGAGAAAATATTGAATGGAACATCACCGGAAACTTTTCCATAAATCGCCGCGAATTGAAAAAACTATATGGCGACATGATAGATATCGTGGACGAGAATGGAAATGTAATTGGCAAACAGGAAACGAATGATACCAAGAACAAATGGTTTATAGGTCAGGATCCTGATCGCCACTGGGGATATGTCCGTGATGGTGTATGGCAATTAGATGAGAAAGATGAAGCTGCCAAATATGGCTGTGCACCTGGAGATTTTAAATATCTTGATCTGGACGGAGATGGTATAATGACTGACAAAGATAAAAAACATCAAAAATATACTACACCTCGTTTTAGATGGCAAATAAGAAATGACTTCCGCTTATATAAAAACTTTGATTTTTCATTCATGATTTACTCTTTATGGGGACATTACGGGACATTTAATGATGCCTCGAACAATGTATTCGCAGACCGTGTAAGTAACTATGATTATCCAAGATGGACTCCAGACAATCCTATTAATGACTATGCTCGTATAGGATCCAAAAATATAGGAGACAATCTAGTAGAAAGATCATTCATTCGATTGGATAATGTTTCTTTATCCTATAATATACCTAAAAATATTTTAAATAAATATCTGATACAGAATATGCGTATTACAGGTACAGTCAGAAATGTAGTTACTTTTGCTCCTAAGTGGAAAAACAGATGGGATCCTGAATCTGGAGATCCGGTAGGTAGAACATTCAGTTTGGGTATAAACTTCACTTTATAAGAAATAATATTATGAAAATAAGTAAAATATATAAAAAAACTCTGATTGGGGCTAGTATATTAACAGCTGTTTTTTCTAGCTGTAGTGATTCCTGGCTTAAGCCTGAGCCCCTATCCTTTTTCTCTCCTGAAAGTGCATTTGTAGATGCTAATGGACTGATGGCGGGATTGACAGCAGCAGAACGTAATATGAGACATGAATATTTTGGAGATGGTGCACCTATTCTAACAGAAATGATCCAATCTGATGTTGCTGTTGAAGGAACCACAGATAAGTCCGGGCCACAGATAGATATGGATATATCATTATTACCTGATGCTAATTTAAATAGTGAGAATACAACTAAAGTAAAATGGTATTGGGATGAAGGTTATAGTGGTGTTAAATATGCCAATATCATAATATCAAGAATAGATGATGCCAATTTTAAAAATGAAGAAGAATATAACCAAGTATTAGGTGCAGCCTATTTTCAACGGGCATATCGCTACTACAAACTGACACACCAGTTTGGAGATATACCATATATAGACTGGGAAATAAAAAGGCCTTTAGTAGATTCTTACTCTTATGACAAATGGGGCATTTTCGCCCGAATGAAGAAAGATTTGGAATTTGCCTATCAATGGGTTCCAGATAAGGTTGACCGCGGACGTACCTCTAAAGGAGCATGTGGTATATTATTAATGAAATATTGCCTGTTGCTAGGTGATTATGATCAAGCTATAAAAATAGGAAACGAAATAGTTGCTGCTCACCCATTAATGACTCAACGCTTTACAGCAAACAAAAATAAGGCAAATACAAACCTTATGCACGATCTGCATAGTGTGGAAGCAAAACTGGATATGACGAATACAGAAGGACTAATGTATGTAGTAGCATATCCCGACATACAGGGTTCTGCCACAATACAGACAATGAGAAATGCTGTTCCGTTTTGGGTAGCTGCAGCAATAAAAACACCCGATGGAAAGACTGGAACATCAGTAAACGTTGCTAGTGGTGAAACAAATCCAGAAATGGACCTAAACAAAAGTTATGGACGTGGAATCGGTCGTTTACGTACAAGCTGGTACATGAGTCATAATATATGGGGAGAAAAAGAAAAACAAGATCTACGTGGCATTTATAACCGTGATAGCTGGAAACATACAAGTGATCTGAAATACAATCATCCTGACTTAAAAAAGAATAATAATTCTTGGTATGGAAAAAATATTGAAAAGCCTGTAGCAATGGCTGTAGAAGATACTATCCGTTCTTGGTACGATTGGCCGCATTATAAGATTTTCGTACCTGATCCACTAGCTACAACATGGGTAGGAGGAGAAACTCCATGGTACATATATCGTAGTGCCGAAGCATGGCTGTTATTGGCCGAAGCATATTATTGGAAAGGAGATCTGCCATCGGCTGCCAGTGCTATCAATCCAGTGCGTATACGTGCCGGAGCTGATCCCCTTATTGCATCTGAAATTAATATTGGAACTATTTTAGATGAGAGAGCCCGCGAATTATATTATGAAGAAAACAGACATAATGAATTAGTACGTATATCATACATATATGCTAAAACAGGAAAAGCCTGTGAAGTATTTGGAGGAAGAACATATAAATTAGATAATTTCTCCGGCCCGGGAGGAACAAATTCCAATATCAAACAAGCAGGATATAATTTCTGGTGGGATTGGGTAAACAGCCGTAATAATTTCTATAATAAAGGAGTTAAACATAAATGGGCCGAGTACAAAATCAGTGTTCATCATGTCTTGTGGCCTATACCGGCAACAGAGATTTCATTAAATACACAAGGAGTAATTAATCAAAATATAGGTTACCCTGGGGCCGAAAAAAATGTACCTCCACTCAAAGTACCAGAAACAGGTACTGTGATGGGTCCAGAAGGTTCAACCAGATAAACGGTTAAAATAATAAAAAAAAGGCAGGCGAAAGTCTGTCTTTTTTTATTAAAGAAGATTATCTCATCTATTTATCTTATTTTTATATGCAGACCATTTCGTATAACGCTACTAGAATATCAGATGAAAATATTTCTTTTTTTCCCCATCCTCTTCGTTACATCAATAAACTCTTTGGCTCAAATCTCTATAAGACATCAGACTGCAACACCTAAAATAGCCGACTCTACAGATATATCTTATTATTCCAAAAACAATTGGTATCGAGCAGGAGGAATTACTGTTGGATTCAATATTGGATTATGGGCATTTGACCGATATATAAAAAAAGGAGATTATGCTTATATCAGTCTTAATTCGATGAGAAGAAATTTCAAAAAAGGCTTTATTTGGGATAATGATAATCTGGAAACAAATATGTTTGCGCATCCTTATCATGGAAATCTCCATTTCAATGCAGGGAGAGCTAATGGCCTCAACTATTGGGAATCGGGAGGCTTGGCTTTAGCAGGAAGTGCTATGTGGGAGATGTTTATGGAAAACGAATATCCATCAACGAATGATATAATAGCAACACCTATAGGAGGAATGGCCATTGGTGAAGTCTTTTTTCGAACGTCAGATCTTATTCTGGATGACAGACGGACCGGTTCATCTCGTTTTGGTTTAGAATTCGCCTCTTTTCTTATATCTCCTATGAGAGGGTTAACACGTATCATGTCTGGCGACGCTTGGAAGAAAAGAGCTACTTCGGGCAAACAATTTGGAGTCCCTGATGTAAGTGTAGAAGTCTCGATGGGAGTAAGAGGATTAGAATTTGAAGATCCTGTAATCGATAAAGGACTTGGGTTTGCTACAAATATAAACGTAGAGTATGGAGACAGATTCGAGGCCGAGACTAATAAACCTTACGATCATTTCACTTTTAGAGCTAATATCAATGGACAAGGCTCTCAACCAATCTTAAGTCAGCTGAATATTATTGGAAGGCTGTATTCTGCCGAGCTGATCAACAACTCGAAAGACTTTCTTAGTATTGGTGTTTTTCAACATTTCGACTACTACGATTCGGATACAATATCGGAAGTATCATCGAGGGTACCTTATAAGATATCTACTCCAGCTTCATTTGGTGTAGGTCTTATACATAAGAGTAAACGGTCTTCAAATTGGGAATTCACTTCCTTTGCTCATCTTAATGGTATATTGCTGGGGGCAACTCTTAGCGATCATTATATATTGGACGATCGCAATTATAACCTAGCTAGTGGTTTTGGATGGAAATTGGGCTCAAGCCTTGCATATAAAGATATATTTAGTATTTCTCTCACGGATGAAGGATATCGAATGTTTACATGGAAAGGATATCCTCAAAATATTAATTGGGAAACTATAAATGAAAAAACATTGAACGCACAAGGAGATCATTCGCAAGCAATATTGCATGTAGCATGTTTAAGAATGGATCTCAAATTAAAAAACCGTTTCTATTTAACTGGTATTGGTTATAGCTACACACGTGATACAAATTATAAATATTTCGAAAATGTGTTCTCCTCTACTGTTGAAAGTAGGTTAATGCTTACATACAAATTTTAAATATATATACTTTATAGTTTATTCACTAAGATTTTGTCAATTCGAGCTCCATCCATATCTACAATTTCGAAAGATAGACCTTTCCAATTTACAATTTCTCCGGTTCTAGGAATATGCTCAAGTAAATCTATAACAAGTCCACTAATTGTATTATATTCATATTTAGAATACAAATCTCCTTTTTTGAAGAAGGTAAGAAAATCATAGAAGGAGCACTGTCCATCGATAAGGTAACTTCCATCTTGTCGCTGAACTATTTCAGGTTCCTCATATGGGTCTAATATAGTACCAACCAATCCTTCCATAATATCTTTTAGTGTTACAATACCTTGTAACGCACCAAACTCGTCACAGACAAGAGCATATTGTAAATGTTTCAATTTCATTTCTTCTAAAGCTCGATACACCTCCATATTTTCATAAAAATACTGTACCGGACGAATAATTTCCCTTATTTCAAATTTAGGCTCACTTATGAGCCCAAATAAATCGGTCAAGTGTACAATGCCTATAATATGATCCAGATCTTTATTTCCTACAGGATATTTATCAAATGGATTGTTACGAATAACATGTAAAATCTCATCATTTGTCATATCTGTATCTATCCAAACTATATCGCCACGATAGGTCATAATAGATTCAAGGTTTCTATCGCCTAAAGTAAACACACGTTCTACTATATTCTGTTCTACTTCCTGAACTTCGCCATCCTCCGTGCCTTCCTGAATCATAGATTTTATTTCTTCTTCCGTCACCTTAGAACCTGAATCGGACAAACCAAATAAACTAAAGATCAATGAAGTGCTTTTTGATAATACCCATACGAAAGGAGAAGCTATGATCGATAGCCAATGCATCGGACGGGCTATTATTTTAGCAATTTTTTCGGCTAAAGTCATCCCAATACGTTTTGGCACTAATTCGCCAAAAACAATAGTAAAATATGTTACAATAACAACAATAATAATTTTAGCTATTAAGAGTACATAATTTTCAGGTACGCCTATATTAATCAGTATCTCTGAAAAATCATCCGCCAACGCATCTCCCGAATAAAGTCCTGTAATAATACCTATTAAAGTAATACCGACCTGCACTGTTGATAGAAATCGATCAGGATGTTTTGCCAGATTGACTGCTGATTCAGCCGCTTTGTTTCCTCGTTTAGCTTCATTAATAAGGCTTGATTTACGAGCTGATATTACGGCTATTTCAGACATTGAAAAGATGCCATTTAATAGTATTAATCCTATAATAATTACGATTTCCATATGCAAATTAATTATGAAATACTAAATTAAAGATATTTTCTATTACCATTACACTACATTTATATAAAAGTAATTAATATATACATCCATTATGTAGTCATCCTCATTTCCAATTCCAATTCTCATGCAGATGATTATGTTTTCACATAAATTTCGATCTACTATCTCTTTTCTTTATGTCATTTACTAATTATTTACTTAAATTTTAAAAATATAAGATAAACTCATTATTAACATTTTAGATACTCACAAATTAGATAAAGAGACTAAAATTCAATTATTTCTTCATAATCTCAAGAATATTAACAATTCATAAAATAAGTTATAGATATTGTAATCAAAAATTTATTAAGTGAACTATATTACATTTGCACACATAATTTATTAATTACTAAACAAATACCTACACTTATGAAATC
>NZ_JAEPKU010000164.1 GCF_016652235.1 Dysgonomonas sp. Marseille-P4677 | reverse complement strand
ATATAATACTATGAAAAAGATAAAAAGAGGAATACTCCTTATCTGCTTTTTTTGCTACACTATATATAGCTTTAGTCAGAAATTATATACGCCTAAGCCGGAAGGCAATACAAAACAAGGAGTACTTTCTACTCTTTCTATCGATGTGAAAATAAAAGAAGGTATTGCAACCACAACACTGGATATGCAATTTTACCAAGATGGGAATCAATGGCAAGATGAAGCTGTATTGCAATTCTCTCTCACACCCAATCAATTTATATCACAATTTATGCTCGATGTAAATGGAAAATTAAGAGATGCCTCCATTGTAGAAAAGACAAAAGGCAGACAGGCTTATGAAGAGATAATCAGCCGACGGGTCGATCCGGGGCTATTGGAAATGAACGGAGAGAATAATTATCAACTACGTGTATACCCTATTATGAGGAGAGGATATAAACGTGCCGTAATATCCTATCAGGAACAATTGAAAAAAGGGACTGAAGGTTTACATTACCACTTACCATTAGGCTATAACCGACCAACAGCTAAAATATCTTTAAATATTACCGTAGATGGAACTGAGGCACCAATAATAAAGGAAAGCCCTCTGCAATCATTACAATTTATGCAAACAACATCCGGATTCGCAGCCTCTATAGACTCAATCCCTTTGGCCGACAATATCTTCAGTGTTGTAGTACCAAATAGCAATGTACGGCCTCAGGTTTTCATTGAAAAAGGAAAATACGGACAACAAAGGGTATTCAATCTTAGTATCAGTCCTACTTTACCGATTGTAAAAAAAACGCTACCTCGAAAAGTCGCACTTTACATAGACAATTCACTCTCTATGCAACCTTTAGATAATTCACTGATCGAATTATTAACAGCATATATTAGCCATATAGGCAATCTCTCGGTCGACCTCTTTTCAGTAAATACCGAGATGAAGAAAATAAGAGAATTTAATATCCAAAATGGAGATTCGAAGCAACTCATTCTGGATATAAGTAGACTTAAGTTTGACAATAGCCTATATCAGGAACTTGATTTCAACAAGCCCGAATATGATGAAATTTGGTTCTGTAGCGACGGCATTATTAATCTCGGTAAACCAATAGAAAAAATTGGACAGGTGCCCATCATTGCAATCAATTATAATGAACAGGCAAATTCTAGTTTGCTTAATAGAGCAGCTTCAGCTTCAGGCGGAAACTACATAGATCTCACAAAAACGACGACTAGCGAAGCCATAGAACTTCTATTGGATAACCCGACAAACCTTATCTCCTCTGAATTTGATCCGAAACAAATTACAGATATATTCCATTCGAGAACACAAGGCTTAAGAATCAACGGAACATTCACTCTTACTGGTATATTAAAAAGTGGAAAGGCGAATATTATTTTAAACTTTGGCAGAGGAAATACAATATTGAAAAGAGATACTATTACACTCAATAGCTCTGAAGCCGGGAAATATGACAATTTTTTCGAACGATTATGGATACATTCTAAAATAAATGAACTCTATTCCAACCACAATTATCATTTATCTGAGATTGAGAAACTAGGAATCCAATACAAAATGGTTACTCAAAATACATCCTTGATTGTACTGGAGACTATAGAAGATTATGTAAAATATAACATTGTTCCACCAACAGACAAGATGCAGGAGGAATATTACTCAATGATACAAGAGCTAAAACAGGATGAGATAAATGATATAGAAAAAATAAACGAGTATGTAAATTCTAATTTTTCAAGACGGAAAAAACTATGGAAAATAAACGGAGATGAAAAAGCTCTCCGCAAATATGAAGAAAATATACGAAAAAAGGAGGAACGCTCCGAACGTTGGAATGAATTCAAGAGGCGGTGGCAAGAAGGCATAGAAGAGGGTAAAGCCGAACAACGCGCATGGGAGTATCGCCAACAAGCTATAGAGAATGGCACCTACCGCAGACGATATACAAGAAAAAGATACAGTTCGGATAGTAAAGCTTACCAAAAGGGAACAATTATTGATAGCAAAGCAACAAATACAATAAAAGGAATTATCCGCGATGAGCAAGGAGAACCTCTGATTGGGTGCGCTATTTATATTAATGGAACAACCAATGGAACAATAACTAATTTAGATGGGGAATATGAACTAAAAATACCTCCGGGAAAAACAAAAATAAAGATCGCATACATTGGCTACAACTCATTAGAAGTAGATGTCCTCTCTACCATTGTAGACGTGGTACTAGGTGAAGACAACCATGTATTAGAAGATGTAGTGGTAGTTGGATATACAGGCTCATCTTCAGCAACAGAACCGGCATCTCCACCTGCCCGCGAGCGAATCTCTAAGAATGTAAAAAAAGGAACCGAAGGAGTAGAATATTACAAATGGTTGGATCAGGATGCCTGGCTGTCTAAGATGAAGAGTATGAATCCTTCTGAAATATATAATTATTACCTGAGTATAAAAGAGGAGTATGAAGACATTCCATTCTTCTATATTTCTATAGCAACCTTATTATCAGAAAAAGGACTAAAAGATGAGGCCTTCAAGGTAGTATCTAATATATTGGAGTTGTCATACGACAATTCGTTGCTGATAGTACCGTATGCGAAATTTATTTTGCAGTTAGGATATACGGAACAAGCTATTGATGTATTGGAAAAAAACCACATATTATATTCCGACAATCCGATGTTTTATCGCGAGCTTGGACTAGCTTATGCACAGGCAGGACGCTATCAGGAAGCTGTAGATATTTTGTTTAATGCTACCCAAAAAGAATGGAATACCAATTTGGGAGAAGAGATACAAACCGTTTTTCTAACTGATATGAATAGTATAATAACGAAAGCTAAACGCGAAAAGGTGAAATTGAAACTCGGAATGATACGTTCAAGTCTAATTTTCCCACTTATAGCCGACATTCGTATTGTACTCGGCTCGTATAGTAAAAGAAACAATCTTCTACTGGCTGTTAAAGATCCAAATAATCTTACTTCAAACAGTTATTATTCATATCAGAAAGGAGGAATCACATCAGATACAAGAGCAATATCGTATGGCCCAATCGACTATTTGGTAAGGAATGGAATTAAAGGAACTTACAATATCAATGTAAGAACCGATAGTTTCAATAAAAACAATAATGGCTTAGCTACTCTAACTTATGTAGAAGTCTATACTAACTTTGGAACAGAAAAAGAAAAGAAACAGGTTATATTTTTCCAGTCTACGCAAGATGAATCCAATAAAGAGTTTAATAGAAAACTTTCTTTTATTAATAAAAATTTATCTACTCTATCGGAATAAGTAAAATCAGCAAAATATCTATCAATTTAATTACAGCCATATATCAATCAGATATATGGCTGTAATTTCTTATATATGTCTATTCCTTGATTAATTGTAATCTATCCTTCAGCACTAAAAAACTATGTACTAATCGATTAAGATAAATAATAACCTTGTGCATTCATTTCACTTATCTGAAGATAACGATACCTATCCTCATCGAGAATATAGTCCCAACAACCTAAATGGTGGTATAACTCTCCTCCAAAACCGGTTTTGAACTGATAAAGTCCATACATAGGATGTGAGCGATCGGGCCCTGGTGACACCCCGAACATGTCATATTCGGTACACCCAAATTCTCTGGCAATTTTCACCGCTTCCCATTGCAAAGCATATGTCGGCATATAGTTACGTTTGTCGGAAGAAGATGCCCCATACAAGTATGTTCCTCTGAGGTCTGATATCACAAGAAACATAGCTGCAAGAAAATCACCTTCAGCTTCTGCTAACAACAATTCTACATGTGCAGGCGAGGCTGTATCATCGGCACGTGTCGTGAGTACCGATATAAAATATTCGATATCATTAATGTATAAACCATTGCGCATAGCAGTCTCTTTATATATTTTGTACCATATATCTATTTTATCCAAACCGGCCCGATGGATATGAACCCCTTTACGTTGAGACAAACGAATATTGTAGCGAGTTTTAGGTTTCATCGCATTCAACAAATCCTCTTCCGATTGGGATATATCGAGGAATATAGTAGTAGAAGGTAGAATATCCGAATTACTTTTACGTAAGTTCCAGTTAATTGTTCCATAATTCATCTGAAATTCCTGATACTTTTTATCGGGTGGTCCCATCCATATCCCCGATTCATCAAAGTATTCATCACTGCACCAATGGGATTTCCAATTAAGATCGTATCGGATAGCAATACAATTCTTTGGTAAATAAGAACGCATTATTTCTGACAATTCTTCTAAAAAAGCGCCTTGATTCTCTCCCGACGGCTCTATTTCAGGCCCATAAGGAACATAAGCCAAACAACATTCCGAATCGAGAGGTCTTTCTAACAATAAGAAATCGGCATCGATATATGAATAATCTTTGCGATGAGTATATATTTCAGTTTCTTTTACCTTATAATCGAAGGCTTTTGGAGTCAGACCTTGATATGCTTTTACTTCCGACCAAAATGCAGTTTGCTGTACGATCGGAGTACAACGAATATCCCTGATCTCTTTTTTTAATATGTCTATAGTCATGATTTACGAAAAAACAGCTGCAAAGGTAATTATTATAAAAGAGAAAAGAAAATCATTACTTCAAACGCAGTAATATAGCCATTATTAAACATAAACCGATTCATATCTATAAATCAGCTATCACATTTAAATATCAGAGAAAACAAACTTTAAAGAAAATTAATTTAAAAAAAGATAGCATATTACAAATATAGTTTATTACTTTGCAAAGCACAGACAGCATAGACAAGTATATTGCCGAAAGGAAAACTATAAATTCTTTAAAGACAAACTAAGCAAAAAACGGTAACAAACATTATACATTTTAGATTTCATTTATTAATACACTATTTGATCTATACGGCATCAAAAATTGTGTATTGGTGTTGATTATTTTTTACTTTTTAGAATTATTTCTAAAGAGAATAGAACTCACAAGAATAGAAATATTATGGATTCTTTGTATTCCAGCGACAGCCAATCGTATACCAACTATGGCAGAGGAGAGAGCCCAACAATAGACAATTTAAACCTTTCGAAAGGACAAATATGGCCATCCAGAGCACTTAACAGCAAAGTGGTATTCGTTACTAATGGTACTTTATCCATCTCTTATGATAAAACATCAAAGGATAAACTACCTAAAGGGACGATATTGTTATTGGCCATAGGATGCCAATTTAACATCTATGCGGAGGAAGATACTTCCTTGGTAATAGTATATCTACCCAACAAGCCTAATAACGAGGAACTTACACTATATAAACTATTATTTAAAGATATTCTTAGTGAAAAGCATTACAATGCGGATCATCTGCCATTGCAGATAAAAAATACTAAAAAAAATGACGTTTATTATTTGACAATTAAAGAGTGTTTATGGACCTACCTAGAGAACTTAAATGAACGCATAAAAGATGGCTTGAAAAGTGATATTTTTTTCGAACTTAAACTTAAAGAGCTTTTTTTACTTCTTCGGGCTTATTATAGTAAAGAAGAGCTTTTCAATTTCTTTGCCCCATTACAACATTGGGAACAAGACTTTTACAGTACAGTAATAAATAACTTTCATAATGTAAAAACTATAAAAGAACTGGCCGACCTTACAAATTATAGTATATCAGGCTTTGAAAAAAAATTTAAAAGAATATTCAATATTTCGGCCGGAAATTGGATAAAGCAACAAAAGTCGATGGCCATTCTTAATGAGATTAGTAATGAAGAAACTCCATTTAAAAACATTTGTTTTCAGAATGGCTTTTCATCTTTATCACATTTTAATAATTATTGCAAATTACATTTTGGTCAAACCCCCGGAGAAATAAGACGAAATAAAAAAGGGAAAAAGTAACATAGGCGGATTTTGTAAATATTATGGAGGGTTTTTGTAATAAACAGAAAGATTTTGAACTCTATCTTTGTAAAAAATAAGATTATTCTTTTATAAATATCAAACAAAGAATAACCTAACAAACTGAAAGAAAGACAATAATAGAGAAAGGAACAAAGAGGTTCTAAAGAATGCACATATTTAAACGAATCTTTTTAATATTTAATGTTAATAGATTCTATATGCAACACTTAATAGTTGCTACAGAATACTAATATAAACATTTAAATGTTAAAAAAGAAAGTAATGCAATAATAGAGACAAATTCCAATGTTTACCAAAGTTGAATAAAAAAGAGAAGAGCCTTGATTCAACATTTTTACAAAATTAAAATGCTATTATCTTGTATGTATAAAAAAATAGAAACAGACATACTAATTGTATTTTCTGATGAATGATGTTACGAAGCAAACCTGGCTAGTATAAATAAATATATAAAAATCTAGACATCACTACATGGAGAAATCTAATGAGTTTTGATATTCTAATATCGAAAGTGGTGGTTATGGACTATAAACAGCGTTAGATACAAATACAAACTTACAAGTTACTATAAAAATGAAATCATGAAACATCGAACATTAAAACTGACAAGATTACTATTTCTTTTTATTTCATTCTTTTACGTCCTCAACACTTATGCCCAGGTGACTATCGGTTCGAATCTGGAACCTCAGAAAGGAGCCCTGTTACAACTCAAAGAAACTGATGAGTCTGTAAATTCGAATAAAGGATTATTACTTCCTCGCGTAAATTTGGAGGGTGTTTTTGACCCCAAAATTGGAGGAGTAACCGACTTTACCTCAAGTAAAGATGACCACACCGGACTGTGGGTATATAATCTATATGATAATACAGCAATAGTCACAAATCCTGAAGAATATCTATGCGCAGGTCCTTATGTATGGAACGGAGGCAAATGGATTCGTTTATTAAAACCTTGTATTCCTCCATATGCAGGTAAGGTGCATTGTGAAAATAATATCGCCGATATAGTAGTAGGCGTATGTCGTGAGTTGAACAGATTAGGTTCATTTCAATTATCCGCTTACGAAAATGCAAGCATTACAATTAAAAACAATGATATACTAGGTCAGATAGGTAATTATCAGATTGTAGCTATAAAAGACAGTTCGAATGGAGACAGTGACACGTATGTTGTTACAAAAGATAACTCTCCTGTAGATATCAATGTGGTTATAAAAGGTCCTGCCAGCAATATTGAGCAGACTGTAATAATACCAATAGATATATCTTCAAAAATTAATGGAGGTCCATCTGTTCTTATAGAAGGCTGTCCTTATAGTAAAGTCACAATAACGACTGATTATCTGATTACAGATCCTACTACAGTTATATTTACAAGTGGATTAGACGGTTTAAGCCGAGGCTATCAAGATTTCAAAACTGACAACAACTATTTCACTGTATCACCTGCAGCTGCAGCACTTCCATCTTTTGTCGAGAACGATTATCTTGTACGTCCTTGGGGTATAGCAGGTGTAAAATACCAAGGTAAATCAGGTAGTAGCATCATAGGAGACCCATCGAAGTTCCTTATACACGAAAATACAAACTATTGGCCATTCGTTGTGAGTTGGCAACCACAAACAAGCGATGTAAAAGTTGTAAATGCAGCCACTCCTGCTCCTGCAAAATATAAAGAGCCTAACTTCACATTGGTATACGATGGATTAAATTTACCGAAGCCTAATCCATTAAACCCTGATGCTTGTGGATATATCTCATATCAGACTAAAGCCGAACAAACAGGAAGTAGCTTAGTCTGGGAAGAATTTATCAAGATGACCCCAATAAATCAAGCACCTATTTTCCAAGATAACATCGAAACGTTTATCATAAATAAACCATATGCACTAAGCAAGGAAGTAACATTGCAACAATCTACCGGAGGTACTGCTAATTTCGATGTGAGACAAATACATTATGGAACACAAATATTGGATCTGAATGATACACCAATTGAGGGTATTCTTGGACAACCTTTGAAAATCAATGGATACAATCCTGTTGAGAAAAATTACGAATTCAAGTTCAAAATAAGGTCGAATGTAAAATGGTCATGTACTCTGTTAGAAGTTTCTTATCTAAACTCACTCGGTAGTGATATGACTCCGGGAAGATATTGGCTAAACTCATCCGTAAATTTATCTGCTACCGGGCCTATGTCTTTTGGTCCTGAAGAAGATGCATACGGCGAACCTCGTGAACGTGAAGTTACTCTCCGATTTAAAAAACCGGGAGAAGACGGAGCTCCAACTATACCTCCGGGCGGAATGATCAACATACTTATACAATTGGACGATCCTAAATTAATAAATTCATTTTATACCGGTCGCGAGTTTTTATCAATCCAACTTATAAACGATTAATATCGAAAATACTATTTTATTAGAATAGCTACTTATATATTATATATTTTACAAATTGATTTAAATTATGAAAAAAAACTTTTTTTCCACGTTACTCTGTTTACTTACCGTGGGTATTTTAGTCGGATTTTCGAGTTGTAGCCAAGAAGGATATAACCGAAGCGAAGAGCTGGGTGCAGCAAACAACATATCATTAAAGTATGTTGCACCTAGTGGAGATACATTATTTGTTAATAAAGATGCATTTGAAGCTTCTACGATGAAAGTGTTGAGCGACATTTACGGGAGTAATGCAAGCAAATGTATTATAACAGACATCAATCACACTCCTACACCCGTAGGCTATGTAGCTTCTATTGAGTACATCACTCCTAACGGAGAAGAAGCCAATTATATCATGACTAACTTAGCTTTCAAATTTGAAGGTGGAAAGTTAGAATTGGCAGAAAGTCCTTTAAAAAGCAGAAATCGTCTAAAGAGCACAAATGGTCCGGTAAAAATTAAATCGCTTGCTATTATTCCTGCAAATGCGAAAAAAGTAAGTGTCAACTCGAATGAAGGTACATTTACATATTCGTGTCAAGGAGATGCTATAATGAAGTATGACATAAAATAAGCTTCAACTTAATATTAACATTATTACACAAGAAAGTAAAC
>NZ_JAEPKU010000163.1 GCF_016652235.1 Dysgonomonas sp. Marseille-P4677 | reverse complement strand
TAATAAAACACATGAAAGAGTTTAAATTTTGGGCTTTGATCTGTCCTATGAAACAATTATTAATGTTTGTTATTCCTGTTTGGATCATTTTTGTAATTTTTTTCTTTAGTGTAGATGTATTTGAATACTTCGGATACTTTTTTGCCGCTATATTGATCTTTAATATTTTCTTTTTTGTATTCTTTTTTAAATATGTGAAAATAACCTTTTCCCATTCTAATGAGATACGTATTTATTTTAATGGTAAAGAAAAATATATTGGGAATGCAGATAGTTTGAAGTATGCTAAAGGTGCAGATTTGAATAATGATCCTTCATACGGAGAATTGGGAATTATATTTGCCGACAGGAATTTTTTCTTTCGTATTTCAGAAAAACGGGGCCTCTTTGAGTCTAAACCTACCAAGCATGTTGCCCTGTTAAGATATATGGCTACTGCTTACCAATTGGAAAAAGAATCCTCCCAAAGCACTCTGTTTGGAGAATCTTTTATTTATAGCAACCCTCAGTATAAAGGGATCTCTGTAAATGAAAGGTATAATAAAAGTGAGTATTAATTTAATTACCCTTATTTTTTATTCTCGTAAAGTATAAAGATAGGCAGTATTTGCTTATTTTCCCTTGTCGATTATATGCAGATTTGCAAATAGAAAAATGCAGTAAGCCTGTAAGCCGGGTTCTGTTCCTTACTATAGCAAGGTGTCTGTCATTTATCTACTCCTGCCGTCACCGACAGGCTCTAGCGACCTACCCCCCGGCATCGGGCGGGCAGCCCTACATACGCCGGTATACATGGTCTTACAACTCGCAAGTGGTACGGCCCCGATACATTACTGCACAGGCGGTGAGCTCTTACCTCGCCTTTTCACCCTTACCTCCTTACGGAGGCGGTTATTCTCTGTTACCTTAACTCTGCCCTCACGAACAGCTTCCCATTAAGAAGTACGATGCCCTGTGTTGCCCGGACTTTCCTCTTTCTACCCGAAGGTAGTCAGCGACAAACCGGCCTACTGCATTAGCCTGCAAAGGTACGTATAATATGTTATAAGTTTTTACTGGTTCATCACAATTCTTTGGAGATGATAAGTCCTTGTGAAAAACTAAACGTAGGACAAAACACAATTGTTTTATTCCTCCTTGGTATACATCTTGTTAAACTTAGGACGGATAAACAAACGTAAAGATACATCATAGTTGAGGTAGCTCCATACCCAGTCTATAAATATTGAAACTTTATTTCTCATGCCCACTATAGATACTATGTGTATGAATAGCCATAGCCACCAGGCAAACCAACCTCCAAACCGGAACTTGCCAAGATCGGCGACGGCAGCATGACGTCCTATTGTAGCTAATGAACCCTTATCTATATAAATAAATTTCTCCCATTTATTAAGATCTGTAGTGTGATTCAAATTTTTCGCAAGTCGTCTTGCCATTTGTAGAGCGACCTGAGCTACTTGAGGATGTCCTTTTGGGCTTGAGTCGGATATAAGGAGAGCTGTATCACCGATAGCAAAAATGTCATCATAACCTTGTATTTGATTGTATTCGTTGATCGCAAGTCGCCCCCTGTTATACGCCGCTTCTTCTAAGCCTTTCAGACTATTAGGTTTTACACCTGCTACCCAGAATACATTTCGTGTTCTTAATTTAGTGCCATTACTAAGTTCAACAAAAGGTTTTTCGTACGATTTTACAGAAATTTCCTGATGTATAATTACTCCTCGTTTTTCCAATGTTTTGGCTGCACCGTCTGATGCATTTTCCGACATGGCAAACAGTAGGCGAGGGGAAGCATCGACAAGATGTATTTCCATCTTCGAAAAATCTGTTTCAGGATAATCTTTTGGTAAGATAGACTTTTTCATATCGGCAAGTGCTCCGGCCAGTTCTACTCCGGTGGCTCCACCTCCGACAATAACGAAAGATAATATTTCTTTCAGCTCTTCTTCGTCTTTAGCGCTAAGAGCTTCTTCAAAACTAAGCAGTATTCTATTGCGTAATAATAATGATTCGGATACGGATTTTAGAGCGAAAGTACTATCCTTTAGACTGTCATTTCCGAAATAATTCGTATCGCAGCCTGTTGATATTGCCAGATAATCGTATTTTATATTTCCGATATTAGTCCGCACGCATTTTTCTTCAGGTATCACAAGCTCTGCTTCGCACATGCGAAAGTGAAAATTCTTTGTTTTCTGAAAGCTTTTTCTATGTGGATAGGATATTGAACTGGGTTCCAATCCACTGGTAGCTACCTGATAAAATAGTGGCTGAAATTGATAATAGTTGTTTTTATCTATCAATACGACTTGATATTGTTTTTTGTTTATTTTTTTTGCCAGTTCTAGTCCGGCAAATCCGCCACCGATAATAACCAGGCGTTTTTTTTCTCCCGGATCGGGTATGTTTGTTATATAGTTCATATAATGAATCCTTTATGGTTTCGTTATTAATAATAATACCACCAACATATAGATATCAATTAATCTATATATGTTAGTGGTAATAGAATTTAAGATACAAAAAATATCTTTATTTTATTCTTCTGCTTTCACTTCTTTTTGTCCTCCCCATTTGGCTTTGATCACTTCATATATAGCCGGTAATATGGATACAACAACAATAATGATTACTACTTTATCTAGGTTCTTCTCTACCCACTCCATACGTCCTATAAGAGCTCCGAGTGTACAGAAGATCACAACCCATGCTATACCTCCTATAACATTATAAGAGAAGAAATGTTTATAACTCATTCGTCCCATCCCTGCTACAAATGGAGCAAAGGTACGTACTATCGGTACAAAACGGGCTAGAATAATGGTTTTACCTCCATGTTTCTCATAAAATTTGTTTGTTTTTTCCAGATACTCTTGTTTGAATATCTTGGATTTCGGATTGCTAAATAGCTTTTCCCCGAAGAAGCGACCGATAGTATAATTCACAGCATCGCCGATAATAGCTGCAATAATGAGTATGGCTACAAGAAAATAGATGTGAAGCGGGTTATCTGGACGTACAGCTATTGCTCCTGCCAGAAATAATAATGAATCGCCGGGCAGGAAAGGTGTAACAACTAATCCTGTTTCGCAAAAAATAATCAAAAATAATATGGCATAAACCCATACGCCATATTCAGTAACGAGCATGTCCAGTGTACCACCGGTATCTCTTAGTAAGTTGAGGAAAAAATTCCAGGCTTCGTGCAAGAATTCCATTTTTAGGTTGTGTTATATTTACTTTTTATTATAATATAAGAAATGATGAGATTTTATGACCTCATCATTTCTTATCAAATTCTATTTAACTAGTAGCCCTGCGGCTACTGTATCACGTTTTTCTTTACCAGCTAATTGTTCTACCAAAGATAAAGCAAAATCTATTGTGAGGCCAGGGCCACGTCCTGTGGTTATATTTCCTTCAATAATTACAGCTTTGTCAGTTTCGAGAATAGCTTCTTCGAGATATTGTTCGTATCCCGGATAACAAGTTGCTTTTTTACCTTTTAACAAACCCAGCCCACCCAACACCATGGGTGAAGCGCATATTGCAGCAACTTTTTCCCCTTTATTGGCAAATGCAAGAAGTTCTTTTTTCATAGCTTCATGTTCATTAAATTTGGTAGTGCCTCCCGGTAAAACGAGCATTCTAGCAGAAGCAAAATCTACCTCATCGAATAGAAGATCAGCCGTAACAGGTATCTGATGGCTACCTACTACTTGTTTACTCTCCGTAAGAGATACTGATTTTACATTTAAATCCGCACGACGCAGAATGTCGATCGTAGCAAGAGCTTCAATCTCTTCAAATCCTGTGGTTAGAAATACAAATATAGTTTTCATCTTAATTTGAGTTTTAAGTGTTTTATGCAATTTCTATATTTTCGTTTAATGGAGCTTGATGCGACTTGTCGTTTTAATTCAGATTGAACTTGTATGTTATAGTTCCTTTCTGGTTAATGACTGAGGATACAACATTGAACTTAGTACGCTTGGCAGCTCTTATAGCTTCATTACGTAGATTTGTATTCGGGGTATTTGTACCTTTTCCTATTGTGGCTTCTACCACATCTCCTTTTGCATTTACCAATATATCAACCACTACAGTCCCATAGTCATCTACCGAATAATTAGGTTTTATCAGTCCGCCACTACCAAGGCTACGTCCACCTAGGTCGAATGAGCCCCATCCTCCAACACCTGATGTTTTTCCATAACTGGCATTTCCGGTAGGAACACCTTGAGTACCTTCGCCTTGACCTTCACCTCGACTTCCACTTCCTGTTCCGTTGCCAAACAGTCCTGCCATTTGGTTGTTGATTTGCCCTTTTTTTGCAGCTTCTTGTTGAGCAACTCGTTCAGCCTCTGCTTTTTTTCTTTGCTCGGCTGCTTCCTGTTGTTTTTTTTCTTCTGCTTTCTTCTTAGCTTCTTTTATAGCTACAGTTTCTTCAAAATCTTGTGTAACGGCAGCTTTTTCAGTATTGGTTACGGTCGGTTTTGTTTTTGGAGTAGTATTTTCTACCATTGGTATGGGGTCTTCTACTACATTGGGAGAAGTTGCTTCTATTGCACCTTTGTCTCCATTACCCCTGCCAAAAGGTTCGTCGTCACCACCTGCATCAGCTACGTTACCAAACATGACAGGTACGCCTTCCAATTCCTCGGCATGTCGTACTATAGGCGATGGTGTCAGGTAGTAAAACAAAAGAAATAGGATGATCAGCAAGTGGAAACTCGCCGTTCCTATGATACTTATCATTCTATCTTTTTGTGCCTCCATATCGTTAATCTAATTCGGGGTTTGCATTCAGACAATTTTTATATGCCTTAATTGTTTTTTCTAATCCCATATATAGAGCATCACTGATCAGCGCATGACCAATCGATACTTCGTCTAACCATGGTATGTTCTTATAGAGATAATGCAAGTTTTCAAGACTCAGGTCGTGTCCTGCATTTACACCGAGTCCAAGTTTCTTCGCTATCTTCGCAGCTTCTACAAAAGGACCTACGGCCGTTTCTTTGTTTTTAATATATTCTCTTGCATAAGGCTCTGTGTACAGTTCTATCCGATCGGTACCCGTTTTAGCCGCAAATTCTATTATTTTCGGATCGGTTCCGGTGAATATAGATGTGCGCACACCCGCCGATTTGAACTCATCGACCAAATCGGACAATAATTGCTGGTTTTCTATTGTATCCCACCCTGCATTTGAGGTTATAGCCTCTGGTTTGTCAGGGACAAGGGTTACTTGGGTAGGCCGTATTGTAACAACCATATCTACAAACTTCTGCGCCGGATAGCCTTCAATATTAAATTCTGTTCTCACCCTGTTTATCAGATTATAAACGTCCTTATATGTTATATGTCTTTCATCTGGACGAGGGTGGACTGTAATACCTTCAGCTCCAAATTTTTCACAATCGAGAGCTACTTGCAATACATCGGGAACATTGCCACCACGAGCATTGCGCAGAGTGGCTATTTTATTAATATTTACACTAAGTCTAGTCATAGAAAACAATTAAAAACAACGGTATCGATATCAAATACTAAAAACTATCATTATAAAGTTAAATCTTTTTAGCAACTTTGTAATGTGATACCTTGACAAAGGTAATACGATTTGGTGAAAAAGAGTGTATCAGTTCCAATTTATTAACAGGTTTGCCGGTTATTTGTTTGTTATGCCGTGCATATCGGGTAAAACAATGGTATAATGAGAATTGCAATATTTGGAAGTAAACATCAGAAGAAAGTACAAGTAGAAAAGTTATTCAAAATTTTGATGGATAATGACGTTGAAATATATCTTCAGGATAAATTTTATAAGTATCTGAGAGATGTTCTTCATTTACAATATAATATTGCGGGAATTATTAAAGATGAAAACTTCGATGTCGATCTTGTTGTGAGCATTGGAGGCGATGGGACGTTTTTGCGTACAGCATCTATTATAGGTAAGAAAAATATGCCTATATTAGGGATAAATGCAGGGCGTTTGGGTTTCTTGGCTGATGTCGGGGAGGAGGATCTGGAAGACACATTTGCCGATATTTTTTCTGGAAACTATCGTATAGAGCATCGTAGCCAATTGCAATTATCTACCGAACATAGAGATTATCATGGTTTCAATTATGCCTTAAATGAGGTAGCTATACTAAAGCAGGACACAGCGTCGATGATTACGGTTCATGCCCATATAAACGATGAATATTTGACGTCGTACGAAGCTGATGGTTTGATTATTGCTACGCCTACGGGATCAACTGCTTACGCATTGAGTATCGGGGGCCCTGTTATGGCTCCTACTGCATCAAATTTTATTATTGCAGCAGTAGCACCCCATAGTTTGAGTAACAGACCTTTGGTTGTTACAGATGATTGTGTGTTGATACTAGATGTAGAAAGTCGTAACGAGAGTTTCCTGATATCGCTCGATGGACGTTCAAATACATTTGTCACAGGGACAAAACTGATTATAAAAAAGGCAGATTTCAGTCTTAAGGTTTTAAAACGAAAAGAGAATACATTTTACAATACATTACGTAATAAGCTTATGTGGGGTGTAGATCCCAGACAAAGTTAATTATAGAAAAGAATCTTTTGAGAAGTCAGAATGCCCGATTTCAAAGATATTTTGATTTTGTAGAGTAATTTCTACTAAAAACGGAAGTGAAATTATATTGATGATATCTTAAATATGAAGAACAGAGTTATTGGTGCATGTTCGTTGACAGCACTGGCCGGATTATGTTTTAATGCCCATTCACAGACAGACGATAGGCCTAATATTATTGTTATTTTAGCAGACGACCTTGGTTATTCCGATATGGGTTGTTACGGAGGTGAAATTCAGACACCTAATTTGGATAAACTTGCTTCGGAAGGACTGAGATTTAATAGCTTTTATAATGCCGGGCGTAGTTGTCCTACACGTGCATCACTGCTTACAGGGCTTTATCCCCACCAAGCAGGAATAGGACGGATGACCTTTAATGAAAATTTGCCAGGTTATAGAGGACAACTAACTGAAAATGGAGTGACTATAGCTGAGGTACTAAAAGATGCAGGTTATCAAACCGGTATGATAGGAAAATGGCATGTAGCTGAAACCCCATTAAAGAAAGATCAGAGAGAGTGGCTGGCACATCAGGTATATCACGAAGATTTTGCAGATAAGAAATGTTATCCGGTAAATAGAGGGTTTCAAGATTTTTATGGTATTATCTATGGTGTTGCAAATTATTTTGATCCATTTAGTCTAGTAAATGGGGAGACTCCTGTGAAGAATGTACCGAAAGATTATTATATCACACAGGCTTTATCGGATAGTGCCGTTTCGTATGTAAACCGATATGTGAAAGGTAATAAGCCTTTCTTTATGTACTTATCTTACACTGCTCCACATTGGCCATTACATGCATTACCCAAAGATATAGAGAAATATAAGGATACTTATAAAGAAGGTTGGGATGCTATCCGCAATAGGCGTTATCAGCGGATGAAAGAAAAAGGTATTTTTCCAAACTCTAAAGATTATCTTTCGCCTCGTCAATTTTCTGACAAATGGGAGGATAATCCCGATCAGGAATGGGACGCCAGAGCTATGGCTGTTCATGCAGCAATGGTAGATCGTATGGATCAGGGTATAGGTGAGTTGTTGAAGACCTTAGAGGAAAACGGTCAGTTAGACAATACTATTATTTTCTTCATGTCGGATAATGGATGTAGCAACGAAGATTGCCAAAATTATAGCGAGGGAGAAAACGATCGTCCTGATATGACACGCATAGGTGAAAAAATAATATATCCCCGAAAGAAAGAGGTATTGCCCGGCTCGGAGTTGACATATGCGTCGATAGGGGCCAAATGGGCGAATGTGGCGAATACTCCTTTCCGTTTTTGGAAAGCTAAGTCATATGAAGGTGGTATTAATACACCTCTGATAGCTTATTGGCCTAAGGGATTGAAAGTGAAGAAGGGGGATGTGACGAGCCAACAGGGGCATATAATAGACATAATGGCGACTTGTCTCGATTTAGCAAAAGCCCAGTATCCTAAAACTTATAATGGAAATCAAATAATTCCACTTGAAGGAAAGAGTCTTGTGCCTATTCTGAAGGATGGCAGAAGGGTAGGACATGACTATTTGGGTTTTGAGCATTTCAACGAAAAGGCTTTGATAACAAAAGACGGTTGGAAGATTATTCAGCCGGGAAGGAATAATTCTTGGGAATTATATAATCTAAATAAAGATCGTACGGAATTAAATAATGTAGCAGTGAGTAATCCTAAAGTCTTAGAAAAGTTGATAAAGCAATATGACGAATGGGCAAAACGATGCCTTGTTGTACCTGCTCCGAAATAAAATATGATAAAATAAAAATAGGTTTCATATTCCATATACATTTTAAAGTGATTGAATTATTTTGTTATATTTGAGTAGGATTATAACTATCATGCTTTTCTCTAAACTCTTGTTGCTGTTTTTTTCAAAAACTTACTACAATCCCAAAAATCCAACTATCCTTTTACATTGATAACAGGACTCCCAAACAATACCAGATTTTCTATTTCGAATGGAAATAGTCTTTCAAAACCTATATTGAGGAGTTGCCCTTAACGATACTCACTGAATCGACATGGGCAAGTATAACTCTTTATTCTCGAGAAAAGCATAAATCAATATATTCTGTTTACGATCTCTTTTTTACATTGGAGTCAAAACATACTTCATACTTTGGTCTGATTCATAATAACAAACATGAATATAAATCCTTTCATTATCCTTGACCGCATTGTTTATCGATAGCTATACCATTCATTTCTTCAATAAAGAACAGTACTATATAAATTACGCAAAAGTTGTAAATTTCATAAATACTTCAATTCTTATGAGTTGTCAATCTCAACAGAAAACTATAGGAAAAATTATCTATGCATTTTATCATACCTTCATCAATAATTAGAAAACATATAAACTGAACAGCATCTCTCTCTGCAAAT
>NZ_JAEPKU010000162.1 GCF_016652235.1 Dysgonomonas sp. Marseille-P4677 | reverse complement strand
ATCCTATATCTTATAATACTGTATCTATTATTAAATAATGGTTACATTTCGTATCTGCTCTATTTTTTGAATCGATAATTGCATACATTTGAAACACACTCTATCTTCAAGATAGTCCATGTAATTTTATTTAAGGTAGGGAAGTTTACGAAGAGATTTCGTGAACTTC
Source organism: Dysgonomonas sp. Marseille-P4677 (assembly GCF_016652235.1). Classification (GTDB taxonomy): domain Bacteria; phylum Bacteroidota; class Bacteroidia; order Bacteroidales; family Dysgonomonadaceae; genus Dysgonomonas. The sequence continues at coordinate 8,873 of NZ_JAEPKU010000162.1, read as the reverse complement.
TTTTATGTATTTCACTGCTTTATTATTTAAATCTTAAGACCGTCTTTACTATAATGAAACAATAATCAAATACATTTAAAAGAAATTAAAAAGGACTCATATTATGGAACTTTACATTGATAATTTGATTTTATCAGTTGCAATAATAATCAGCTATCTAGCCTTTATTATTTATTGTATCCTTAATTTCTTTAAAGAAGAAGAATAAAGGATATTGAACAGCGCTGTCTTTCCATGTTGTTTTTTGAGGAATCAAAAATGCAGTTTAAGATAGACCTTATAAAATAAATAAAAGAGGGCATTTAGTGTAAACTAAATACCCCCCCTTTTTATAAAAGATAATTTGTTCCGTTAGAACTTAATAGAACTTTTAATTAATTATTTAATATCCACAAGTGCAGAAAATGGAACCCTCAACATCTTCCACACTCACAGATATATTAAGGGCATCTCACCCCTTCAACCCAGCTTACATTTCTAACACCTTTAGCGTGATAACCATTACCTGTAAGATCCGGGATAATATTCAACTCTGTTTCGCTTTTTGCCGAATTAAATTTCCAATAAGCTAACAAGCCTTCAGAGGCAGGCGACACAGCACAAATTCCATTTTGAATTTCCTCTTTGGTCAGTGCTCTCGTCCATACCCTAGCTTCACTAATCTTTCCATATAAGTATCTTCCATATAAAGGAGTTTGTCCTATATAGAATTTACGGTCTGCATCAAGACCTGTAAGATTAATAGGTCCTCGAGGAGCTTCGACATACGATTCTAACTCTCCGTTGATATAAAGCCTTATCATGCTTCCGTCATATGTTACAGCAATATGAGTCCAGACGTTTGCGGATAACCTATTTACAGATGTTACCGGATATCCTCCTCCTGCTAACTGCAATTGACTATTGTCGATAGTTACATCTCCTATTCTTAACAAGAAATTTTCTTCCAAGCCTATTATTGTGCTTATATACGGACTTGATGTTTGGAACCTATCAACATAAATACGAGCTTCCATAGTCAATGCATCAACAGCAGATAAATCACCTTTTCCTAGATCTTTATTATCAAAGTCTACTTTAAAGTAATTTCCACTCAAATCAGCAGCTTTTGTTATAATAGTCCTATTTATTACCAAGTACATTACTCTGGAAGCCTCCAATACAGGAAAGTCTCCGCCTTGTACATTTTTAATTTCGATAGGAACACAATAAATATCCTCATCTGTAAAGCTATCCAATGTTTTTATAGACAACTTTACCGGCTCCGAAACAAATTTTCCGGCCTTTATTTGAAGATCCGTGCTACTAAGGCTATAAACGTCTGCGGCTAATGCTTTATAGTTTGTACCATTCTCTTTATTGTATTTTTCAATTAAGCTTTCATTGACTGATACTGTTATATTAATATCATTTTCGGTAATAGAAGAAGCTCTCACACTTACACCTAAATCTGTAGGTTCTTCTATCGACATTTTTAAGACAGGACTGTTTTCTGTCCCCGTAAAATAAATTACGTTTTGTAATTCATCAGCATCTTTACATGAAGATAAAACACTCAGTAAGATGGTTATAAATAATATTATTCTTGTTTTCATATCTCTATTTCTTTCCATTATTCATAAAAATAGATTTCGGCAATACTAGCCAAATTATAGCTATTTAAAAATTTATTTGGCAGGATCCGCACATATCTTGCATCTAAAACTCCTGCAAATTGATAGATACCATCTACCGTTTTTCCATCCACTACAGTTGTCTCAACACTGCCCAGATCGGTCCACTTAGCTCCATCAGTACTTATTCCTACACTAAAGCCACCCATAACACAATTATAGTAGTTATATAAGGTGTAAGAAGAAACTAAACTGAATCCTTTTAATTTATGTACATTTTGCAAATCGTAATAGATGCCGTGAGCTCCTCCACTAGATTGGATAACCCATGAAGTAGCCAGATCATTATCATACGAACTTTGAGCCGATCCATAAGAGTATGAATGTTTAGATTCGGCAGTCCAAGCCGAACGGTCTATCGAGTTCCCCGGTTTTACAGATGTTTCTGCAACAAAACCTGTTAACGATAGATCAACAATGACATAAAAAACATTCAGGTTGGTACTTACTTTCACAGCCTGATCTGCTGTCTGAACCGAAGATATTTTTATAGGTAATATGTATGTAGCAGTAATAAACTGATTAAAGTTACTTTCTATATAATTCTTGTCGAAAATAATTTGTATAGAATCGGCAGATATATTACTCCCGGAAGCAAGATTTATATCACTCTTAGCTATAGAATAGGCTGAGGAGGGAAGTAATACATAATTGGTTTCCTTGGCATTATTATAAGATTCGACCAAAGATTCGTCAACTGCTAAGGATACTTTTGTATCTTTAGTAACCCTTCCTGTCGCTTTTACGGGCAATAATATATAGTTCAAATTAGATTCTTTGATCTGGGTATAGCTTATATTTAAAGCAACCTGTGAATTTCCCTGTTTAGGGTTTACATAGATTAGTGTATCCTGCATATCGACGTCATCATCCGAACTACAACTCACAACAAGTATGCAAAGTAGAAATAGATAAAAGAATCTATATATTTTATAGTTTTTCATATTATACAATTATTTATGGAGATACAATTCTCATTTAACTTTAGGATTCATTATCTGGATAGCCTGGCGAAGGTATTTGTATTCCATTTCAGAATTTCTATATTCATATTCCATATGATAAGTACCACATCCACCTTTTACTCCCTGAGTCGGGTTCCACTTGGCCATACCAAGAATTGACGGAACCCGGGTTCCATCGTCCTCAACATAGGTTACACCTCCGGTTCTCCAATGAGCTTCGAAATCTTCAGTAACAATAAATTGCTCCGGTTTAAAAATCGAACTTATCCGATTGTAACGACTTTGTAAATTACTGCCGCTAGTTGTAGAATATGCTTGAGCTATTGCATAATCAAAATAAGGTCCTGTCTCTGTAGGTAACACGTTCAATTCTCCGTCTACAACCAACAATTTCCCGGAATTAGATTTAGGACCCAGATATTTACCTAACTCTTCAACAAACACAATCATATCTTCACCCCTCGGGCAATCTCTAACATCTATCGGACCTCCAACATTCGGTTCATAGTCAATATCCAAACCATCAAATCCAAGATCGATAATTTCTTCGGCCAATGCTTTTGCATATTTGCGCAGTCCTTCCTGACGATCTGTACCCCAGTCCTCCTCCGGGATGTTTGGAAGTTCTTTTCCTGTCCAGCCTAAAAGAGTTGTCACCAATATCTTTGTTCCTTTAATCTCTTTAGTAAGACGCAGGTCCTCAAATTTTTCGGGTGTCATCTTGTCTCTGTGCCACATATTGCCCCATAGTCCGATCATATCCACACTATCGGGAATTGAAAACAATCGTGTAACCATCGACGGACCAGAAGCTGTCCACCCTCCAAACCAGCCAAAAGCAATCTGATGATCAGAATTCTTATAATCCCTCAAATTTGCATAATAAGCATCTGTTCCCACTTCGGGCAGATCGACATCTATTGTTTTTGGTTCGGTCCAATCATCGTTGCATGAACTGGCAAAGGCTAGTACAGCAAATAAAAAGATCGATATGTATATATATTTTTTCATGCTCCTTTAATTTTTTATATTACACTATTTTTTATCCCACCAAACTTTTGTTCCTCCATTATCAGCACCACCAAGAAGAGTATTAACAGCTTCTGTTACATTGGTTCTGTTGGAAGTATATTCACTCTTTGGATAAGGAACTCTCCTTATTTGGATATTTGTATTTATTTTACCTGAGCTATTATTTGTTACTACCGGGAATATCTTCGGATAACCTGTCCGACGAAACTCACTCCAAGCCTCCTGTCCTTCCGGATACATTGCCAACCATTTCTGGGTGATGATACGCTCTAGTTTCTTTTCGAATGAATCTGAGTCGTTCCATTTAATTGTTATCGTAGAAAGAGGATTAGCACTATTTGATGCTATGACATCACTAAAACGAGCCGGTAGAGCTTCTTCGTTATTGATGTATGATGTATATGAAGATGAAACTCCATACTGGGCAAATGAAACTTCTATTCCTTTATTATATAGGTCTTTTGCAGAAGGTAAATTATCTGTACCCGCCATATTCCAGCCTCGTATAGCACCCTCGGCTCTTAAAAAATAAGCTTCGGCAGCACACATCCATTGTATAGGGGCTCCGGCTTCAACATTAGGATTAGAAAGAGCTTCATATCTCGATTTGTTAGATATAACAACGCCATTACGAACGCCGTTGTACTCGCCGGAAGCAGTCGGTTGGAAATATTTGCTTAAGCGAGGATCGTTATAGCCTTTCAGGAAAGATTCTATACTTGCTCCCATCTTAATATCCTTGTATGAGCTCCAAATAACTGTCAGCGGATGAGATATCGTATATCCCTTTCCTGATTTTACAGATGCATTGTCTGTATTATCGGTAAGAACTCCATAACTATTATTTACAGCCTCTTCCGCATTCTTTTTTGCTAAAGTAGGATTTACATAAGCCACACGTATAGCCAGACGCAGTCTTAGTGTGTTTGCAAATTTTATCCAATTGCGAATATTCCCATTATATACTAAATCGTATTTAGCCAGTGGACCGGTATTGCTATTAGACGAAATAAATTTTTCAAGTTCTGCTACAGCTTCTGCCAACTCTTCAAAGAATGATTCATAAACAACTTCTTGCGAATCATATACAGCCCCCATTGCTCCTTTTCCAAACTGAGAATAAGGTATCGGGCCATGATTGTCTGTTATACGATGTATACCAGCTATTTTTATGATTTGTGCCAGATAGTAAATATAAGGTACATCGTACTCTTGAGACTTAATTCTTATCTGATTCCATGGAGACATCACCGAACGATATGCAACATTAAAACCAACGTCGTTCCAATCGCTGAAATCCATATTGTAGGTACTATTGTTGCTCGAACCATTCCATTGACCAATAGCCGCCATATAACCCGAAAAAATATCACCTGTCAGGTTCTGAGCCCGTTGATACTCATTTGCACCAACATCACTTGTAGGTATTACATCTGTCTGCATTGTCGGAATAAAGCCTCCGACAGCCAGTAGGTCTTTCTTTATATCTTCATCTGTCAGCCTGTCCGGATTGGTATTCTTACGTTCAAAATCGTCAGTACATGAGAAAAAGATGGCAGAACAGAATAAGAACACTAAACATATATTATGCTTGATATGATAAATTATATTGTATCTCATTGTGTTTTCATTTTAATTGATTAGAATTCTACTTTTACATTAAATCCGAAACTACGGAGACTTGGTTGCATAAAGTAGTCGAACCCTTGATAATATGTGCCTGTAGAAGCTGTTATTTCCGGATCGAATGGAGCTTTGTTGTATATCATCCACAAGTTGCGCCCGATAACGGAAAGTGTCACATTCTTAAGGTATCCTTTTAATAATTTAGGAGGAAGGGCATAGCTTAAACTAGCCTCCCGTAATCTGACATTTGTCATACTATATACGTATTCAGATAAAACTCCTGTTGTTCCTCCACTAACTACTCCGTAATAGTTTTCGGGGTTTACCAGACCTCCATTGAGCATTACACCTCCGGCATCTCTGGCTTCGGCTGAGGCTTGAGATACTCCATAACGGTCCATCAATGCCTGAGTAGCAGAAACTCCAACACCTCCAATTCTTGCATCAAATAAGAATCCTAACGAAAATCCCTTATAATTAAAGGTGTTCTGGAACCCAAGATTATATTTAGGAGCTGAATTTCCTGCTCTAACCCAATTTTTTGTATCAGCGCTTACTGTACCATTAACAGGGTCTACATATACATCTCCATTCAAATCTTTTTTCAGGGTATATACGTAAATATCGCCCATGGCATCACCTTCTCTAACAACCATACGATATGAGTCATGTTCGTTCACAATAACCTCGTTCATACCGTTTTCCATCGGAAGATTGGTTGTCGGATCGATAGTTCCGGGAGCAACTAATTCTTTTACAGTATTCCGGTTTAAAGTATAAGTGAAATTGGAATTCCATTGAACTTCTCCAAATTTTTTATCCAATCCCAATGAAATTTCGACACCCTGATTATTTACCTTACCTGCATTCAGATAATAATAAGAATAACCTGATGTTGTAGATGCAGCTATATCAAATAGCTGATTATAAGTATTTGTGTTGTAATATGTCACATCCAAGCTCAACATATTATTCAAAAACTTAGAATTTAAACCTACTTCATAAGCTTTTGTCCTTTCAGGTTTTAATCCCGTTGCAGGAAAGAATGGCAATAGATTTAGACTTCCATTCTGATTAAGACCATAACTCCTTTTTGTAATATATCGGAGCGGAGCATTACCTACTTCGCTATAAGAACCTCTTATTTTCAGAAACGAAACGGCGGAACCTAAATTCGTCATTTCATTTATAATACCTGATAAACCCACTGATGGATAAAAGAAATTTGTTCCATGAGTTGTATAAGCTAATGCCGAAGACCATTCGTTACGTGCGGTCACATCCAAATAGAGCATGCTCTTATATCCAAGTTGAGCTGTGGCAAAAACGGCTTGAGTCTGTTCCTCACTTCGTTTTTGGATTAGTCTCGATTCGGGATGTGTGAGATCGATATTACCTAAATAGAAGAAGTCCGGAACTGTATTCAAGTGCCCTTCGGCCCCACTCTGACGATATTTATAATCAAGCATGGAAGTACCTAATACTCCGGTCAGGTTGAAATCATCATTGAATCGTTTATCAACAACCGCAAGAAAATCTGCATATAATTGTCTGTTGTTTGTTTCCCGATGCATATAATTTCCATTATCAGAGGCAAAAAGTAAGTCTGCCGAAGCCGATATTTCTCTATTAAAAGTATTATATGTATATATACCTAAAGCACGTCCGTTTAGAGTCAGCCAATCTAAGGGTTTGTAAGTCAAAGCCCCACTTATCGAATATCTATCGAATCTATTTTTAAATGCTTCTTTGTTTACTATCCAATAAGGATTCTGCATACCTAATCCCTGATTTCCATATGGCCAGTATTGAACGGCAAAGTTACGTCCGGCATCATGTCTTTCGTAGACTTTATATTTTTCGATATCATCTCCTCGCGGAAACAAATAGAGCGGTACCAGCGGGTTGTGATATTGTCCCTGAGCCATCATATTTTCGTCTTTCTGGTTGACGTAAGAAAATCCGAAATCCAGAGTAAGCTTATCTTTAAGTAGATTTGTTGTATTATTGACAGTAAGATTTATACGCCTCAGATCATTATTCGGTATAATACCTCTGGCTATAAGGGAAGATACTGATGCATAGGTCTGATTTGAGCCATTTCCGGCTGTCATACTCAACGAGTTTGTTTCAGTATATCCGGTCTGGAAGAAATCCATCGGATCATATGATGTAGGGGTATCTAATTTTCCTCCCCAACTATTAAATTCTGTGCCTTTTGTTCCATATGTATTTTGAAATTTCGGAGAAACAAAAGGTGACATGAATATGGTGCTATTTGAATAATTGAGTCGGAGTCTTCCTTCTTTACCTTTTCGTGTAGTTACCAAAATAACACCATTGGCACCCTGACTTCCATACAATGCAGCTGAAGCTGCTCCTGACAACACCGATATAGATTCGATATCTTCAGGATTGAGCAACGACATAGCATCTCCATCTCCACCGTCGGGAGATTCGAAAGGTCCTTCGGGCTGATCATTCTTCGTATTATAAATAGGAACACCATCTATTACATACAAAGCATTGTTGTCTCCGATAATGGATTTGGTTCCACGCATCACTACACGAGAAGACCCTCCGATACCGGAAGCACTCTGATTGATAGTAATACCGGCTACTTTTCCGGCCAAAGAGTTCACAAAGTTTGCATCTTTCACAGTTGTCAGTTCTTCGGCTTTGATTTCTTGTACATTGTAGGTCAAAGCTTTTTCTTCTCGTCTGATACCTAATGCCGTAACCACGACCTCGTCCATTGTAACGGAAGTATTTTTAAGAACGATATTATAATTGTTTTGAGATCCTACAGTAAGTTCGTATGTTTCCATACCGATAAGAGAAATTGTAAGTTTCGACATTCCTGCAGGTAATGCTATCTCAAATCGCCCATCGATATCGGAAAACGTTCCTTTGGTGGTACCAACAATTGAGATTGATGCACCAATTACTATTTCTCCGGCTTCATCTACAATCGTACCGGTTATAATACGCTGCTGTTGAGTTATAGCCGAGGGCTCTACTTTTTTTGTACTAAGCACAATATTTGAACCTTCTATAAAGTAAGAAACATTCGTGTTTTCGAATAGCTTTTTCAAGATACTCGCTAGAGTTTGTTCAGTCTCAACTACAGACACAAGGCGGTCTTTGTTTATCGATTTGTCGTAAACGAACAAATAATCTGTTTGAGATTCAATCTTATTAAGGATCGTTTCTAATGTAACATTATTCTGATTTAAGGTTACCTTCACATTTTGTGAACTAAGATTCCCTGCATTTAGGCAAAAAACAAAAACTATTAAAAAGAAAGAAATAATTTTCATCACTCTTAATAATTGTTTAGGGCAGACGTTTTTAGGGACAAAAACACCTGTTCTTGTTATAATTTTCATATATTTACATTGTTAAAGGTTTTTATGGTAATAGCGATAAAATCTTTTTCTATTATTTATCTGTCGATGTGGCTGCATCGGCAGATTTTTTTTATAGCTCTAAGATTTTTAATGTTTTCTGGTATTTCATTTTTTCATAGGCTAGATATTTTTTAAGGTTTTTAGTATTTTTTCTCTATCTTATATAT
>NZ_JAEPKU010000161.1 GCF_016652235.1 Dysgonomonas sp. Marseille-P4677 | reverse complement strand
TATTTAATCATTTGTTACTAGTTTTGTATCTTGAAAAAGAATCCTAGTCTAGATTGTAATTAATATAATGATGCTGAAAAGAATTTTCAAGTGGCTAAAAAGAATAATTATATTTTTATTCTTATTCAGCATATTTCAAGTTATCTTATTCAAGTTTATTCCCGTCTACTACACACCTTTGATGGTATGGAACAACGTACAGCAATTGTTTTCGGGAAAAGATGTAGTATGCAAACACAAATGGGTCTCTCTAGACAATATTTCAAAAAACTTACCATTGGCTGTAGTTGCCTCTGAAGATAATCTTTTTTTAGACCATGGAGGATTTGATTTCGATCAAATAGAAAAAGCATTAAATGAGGCCGAAAAAGGCAAACGACAACGCGGAGCCAGTACAATTAGCCAACAAACAGCCAAAAATGTGTTCTTATGGTCTGGACGCTCGTATGTCCGCAAAGGACTGGAAGTATATTATACATTCCTTATCGAAAAAATCTGGGGTAAAGAACGAATTATGGAAGTATACCTCAATTCGATAGAAATGGGCGAGAATATTTATGGAGCAGAAGCTGTAGCTCAGGCTCATTTTAAGAAACCGGCAAAAAAACTTTCAGCAAGAGAAGCCGCCTTAATAGCTGCAACGCTTCCCAACCCTATAAGATTCAATTCAGCAAAACCATCTAATTATATATTAAAACGTCAGGCTAAAATACTAGACCTGATGGGAAAAGTTAATCCGGTAGACTTTGATAAAGATATAAAAGAACAGAAGCCGCCTAAAAATAAAAAAAAGAAATAATAATCGATTTTTTATATTATTCTATAAAAAAGTCTATCCCCTTCTCGTTTTCTTTTTATGTAAAGAACAAATCTACAGCTGACCACAGCAAGCAAAAAAATAAACCAACAATCTATATGTCAACAAGTTAAAACAACGACTACCTAAATATTAGAATAGAAAAACTTCTGAACCTAATCTATTTATCTATAAAAGCACTATCTTTGATATAAGAAAAGTATACCCAAAATAGGACGATTTTAAGTCTTAAATTAGATGAAAAACAAAACGCCTCAAATCTAACGATAATAATAGTATAAACACATACTACTTAAACTAACCCTGATAACCTATATATGTATGATACGATACTATTTTTTCATATTATTATTTTTCGCTCTGGGCGAGACTCTTCAAAGTCAGAACGAAAATATAGGGGCAAACAATGTCAACAGATTTAGACAAGGTTTATATTTTTTATCTCACACTGTCAGTCAGGAAGAGAGAACAGGACTTAATCTCACACCTGATGCTCCGTTATCGTTGACAGACGGATTTACGTTAGATTTCGATATCAAACTGAGAAAAGAATTTCATAGTTATGGATATGTCTTCCGTATAATAGTAAATGACACTCTTAATATTGATTTTCTTTCAAATATACGGTCTAAAGACACAAATTTCTCCCTTATAAAGAATAATGAGAAACTTCACAAAGAAGAATTAGGGGATATTACCAACTACGTGGAAAAATGGATAAATGTTCAGATAAAAATAGATGTGAAAAATCAAAAAATCTTGCATATAGCCAATGGAAACAAAACTCTTATAGAAACGAATATACCTGAAGCGAAAAAAGTAAAGATAAACTTTGGGGCTAGCGACGATAAACAGTTCTATATCACTGATGTACCACCGATGACAATTCGGAATATTCAGCTACAAGATGCTGATAACAAAGTAATCAGAAAATGGAATCTATTTAAGCACTTTCAGCACGAGGTTTATGATGAAACAAAGAATAAAAGGGCTACAGCACAAAATCCAATATGGGAAATAGATAAGCACTATAAATGGAATAAATTAATAGACTTTTCGGTTGGAGGTTATAATCCTCAAATAGCTTATAACGCAGACGACGGTATTATTTATATTTCAAAAGATAAACATTTGTACAAATACTTTCTGGAAACAAAAACCCTTGATAGTACCCTTGTCAATAAAGGACTACCCTATAATTCTATAGCAAACAGTATTATATATAACCCGATAAACAAAGAATTAATTTCATATAGTCCTGATACCGGACAATTTATTAAAAATAATTTATCCGATAATGAATGGTTCCCCAATAAAAGTTCTAGTTATAATACAATTATACATCATAATCAAGTTATAGCTCGCGACAGGAATGAACTAATAATTTTTGGAGGATATGGATATTATCGCTATAGTGCTCTCATCGGCAAACACAAACTAGATAGTACAAAGTGGGTGTTTACTGACCTATCGCAAGAAATCGCTCCTCGTTATCTGAGTAGTGCTGTATATGCGGGAGATGGAAAATTATTCGTATTAGGAGGTTACGGTAGTTGGTCGGGAAAACAAGAAGAGTTTCCTCATACGTATAATGATCTACATTTGATAAACACTGACGATCTATCATGTGAAAAAAAATGGGAGTATGAAGATAAATACTCTCATCAAGTGTACAGTAACTCAATGATAATAGATAAGGAAGCTAAGCATATATATGTCCTTGCATACAATAATAATACGAACAAATCTCATATCCAACTTAATCGTTTTGGAATAGATACACCCGATAGAACTATTTTGGGTGATACTATTCCATTCAATTTTTATGATATAGAGTCGTTTTGTAATTTATATCTGAATTCAAAAAAAAATGAGCTCATCGCAGCCATATATTATAAAGAAAAAGATAATCAAACGAAAGTTACTCTCTATTCTATTGCCTTCCCCCCATTAGCACAGGAAGATATTATTCAGCAAGCCGCAAATGATAAAATGCCTGTATGGAATATATATATAATTATATTCATTACCTTATTAATAGCCTTTATCCTCATTTATTTTCTATATATAAAGAAAAGATCAAAGAATATAAATGATTCGTTTGTCGAAACAACAAAAACAAGTACAACTGAAGATAAGAAACATATTCCTTCTATATTATTATTAGGAGGCTTCCAGGTTTTAGATAATGAAGGGCATGACATGACTAATAAATTTACGCAAGTATTGAAAAGTCTTTTTCTATTTCTTTTACTCAATATGTTGAAAAATGGTAAAGGTGTCACATCCCAACAGATAAACGAAACCCTTTGGCCTAATATGGACAGAAACAGTGCCACAAATAATAGAAATGTAAGTATCAACAAGTTGCGTATTGTTCTTAAGGATCTCCCGGGATTCAATATTATTTCAAATAAAAATGGTTATTGGTATTTGGATATTAATGAAGAAATATTTTGTGACTATGCGGAAATGCTGAACTTATCAGGTAAGATTCAACATGATAAAGATTATAGTGCCGAAACAATAAATAAAATTCTTGAATTGGGCTTACATGGCGGATTATTAGCTACGATAAACGATAAATGGATAGATAATTACAAATTAGAGTATTCAGATACAGTAAACATTACTCTTTCCGAATTAATCAGAGCATTACCGTCTAAAAAAAACCACGAACTATTATTGCGTATCGGAAACGTTATGCTTGCAATTGATAATCTTGATGAAAATGCAATAAGTATCAAATGCCATGCCCTTTATCATCTAGGGAAAAAAGGTCTAGCAAAACAATGTTATATTAATTTCTGCGACGAATATAGAAATAGTTTAGATAGCTCTCCTCGGTTGCAGTTTAACGATATGATAAAAAAAAACAGTTAGGCGATTTTCTTTCAAATCTCATGTATTAGTAGCAAACTATAGTATCTCCGCCTCTCCATCAAGACAAGTTAACCTACAATTAGATTTAATGAATAAGTTCAAGTTACACTTATTCGAATTTATTTTTCATACTGGTTCTTATAAAGAATAAGCTCTGCTTTATAATTATTGAACCTTAACCATATAAATAATACTATTCAATCTGATCTGTTCATTAAACACACTTATAGATTCCATATTGTATCTATTAGTTTTTAACAAATACACTTATTGTATTATATACAAGGAGTTTTTCTTGATTATGCCTTGCCTTATTGTATTCTGAAAGAAAATTAATTCAAAATTAATAACCTGTTAATAGGCTATATCCTATGTTAGCATCATATTCAGACTCCCTTAAATCGTGAATCAATCATTGACATAAAATGAAACAAATAATTTACAAAAGTATTAACTAAAAAACACAGCCTATGAAAAAATAATCCTCTCAAAACACAAAAAACAGTTCTTATTATGTAAACATTCACATGTAAAAGAATCTTAAAATCTGATTTATTAAAATTCATCAATGATAACAAATGAAAGTATGAGAAAACACAAAAGAAGTATTCCTTTAGAAGGACTCATGTCGCGTGAAAATATTAGGCATCTCATTTATAGAGGAATAATATTTATCACTTTATTATGCATAAATACGTGTTTCGTTTTTGCATCTGAGAATCACAATAACGTAGTACAATCACCTAAACAAGATGTAAAAAAAATTACAGGATTAATAAAAGATGTAAACAACATTCCGTTGATTGGTGTCGCTATTCAAGAAATAGGAACCAGTAATGGAACTGTAACCGATCCGGATGGTAATTTTAGTCTCAACGCTACTACAGGAGCAACTTTGCAGATTAGCTATGTAGGATATATTACACAAACTATAAAAATAGGAGACGTAAATCATTTATCAATAATATTAAAAGAGAATGTTCAAAATCTCGAGGCAGTCGTCGTAGTTGGTTACGGTACTCAGAAAAAGGCCACTCTCACAGGAGCTGTTACAGCCATTAGTGGAGATGAAATACTGACGACCAAAAACGAAAACATGGAAAACATGATTGCCGGAAAGATACCGGGAGTAATGGTTACTCAAAAATCGGGAGAGCCGGGATCTTACAATAGTGTTTTTCAAATCCGAGGTATGACAAATCCGTTATTTATCGTGGATGGAATTGCCAGTGACAATGTAAGTCGTATAGATCCTAACGACATTGAGAGTTTCTCTGTTCTGAAAGATGCGTCTGCAGCAATCTATGGAGTTCGGGCCGCAAATGGAGTTGTTCTAATTACTACTAAAAAAGGAAAACTAGGCAAAACTCAGCTCGAATATTCTGGGTCGTTCGGATGGCAACAGGGAGCAGGACTCCCTAAGACAGGGGATGCCGTAGGTTATATGACATTAATGAACGAGAATGATATAAACCAAGGCCGAATTCCATCGTATGGCGAAGATGAAATAAATGAATACCGTAATGGTCTGAAACAAAGCACTGATTGGGCTTCAATAGCGATCAATAAAACAGCTCCTCAGACACAACATAGCGTAAGTGCGACGGGAGGTTCAGAAAAAGTTACTTATTATGCCAATTTTGGTTACCTTAAACAAGAAGGTTTTTGGAAAAGTGGTAGTCTCGATTATGAACGTTTCAATATACGGTCGAATGTTACAGCACAATTAACAAAAAGATTAAAAACAGAAGTATTTCTGTCTGGTATGATGGATACAAAGAATCAACCATATAGAGATGCATGGCTGGTTTACAAATCCATCTGGACACAAGTTCCGATATGGCCTATCTATGCAAACGACAATCCCGAATACCTTTACAATGCAGCTGACGCAGATCACCCATTAGTAATAACAGACTCAGAACTTGATGGTTACCGAAAGAAAGATAACAAAATGTTCCAATCTGTTTTCAGTCTCGAATATGATATTCCTTTCGTACAAGGGTTAAAAGCAAAAGGAATGTATAGTTATAATTATTATAACTGGACAGCAAAAGAATTTTCAAAGTCTTATACACTCTACACCTATGATGCGGCTAACGATTTGTATAAGGGAAACAAAGCCCAGACACCTTCGAAACTTAAGCGTTCACTCAAAGAAAAAGTAGCGACAACGATGCAATTGCAGTTAAATTATGACCGCACATTCGCCGAGAAGCATAATGTAAAGGCATTAGCTGTATATGAAGAAGAAAGTTCGGATATGGATAACTTCTCAGCAGAACGTTTTCTATCGATGGATGCAGTAGACCAGCTGTTTGCTGGAGATGCTAAAGATCAGAAAACCGGAATGAATGCTGACGATCTATGGAAATATGCAAGAAAAGCGTTTATTGGTCGTATAAACTACGATTTTGCATCTAAGTATCTGGCTGAAGTAAGTTTTAGGTATGACGGATCATCCAAATTCGCTCCGGGTCATCAATGGGGGCTTTTCCCCGCAGGATCTGTGGGCTGGCGAATATCGGAAGAAGAATTTTTTCAAAATATTAAAGCTCTTTCTTTTATTAATAATCTTAAAATAAGATCCTCATATGGGCTTCTTGGTGATGACAGTTCTGCAAGCTATCAGTTTTTATCCGGATATAATTATCCATCTGATGGTTATGTGCAGAATGATAACTGGACAAATGCCATTGGCATGAGAGGCCTTCCTAATCCTAACATTACATGGCTTAAGGCTAAAACATTCAATATTGGTATAGATGCTAATATGTGGAACGGATTGCTGGATCTTCAAGCAGATTATTTCAACCGATATCGTTATGGTATTTATGCTAAAAGAAGTTTAAGCCTCCCAGGTACAGTAGGTGCAAATCTACCCGATGAAAATCTGAACAGCGATCAGGTGCGTGGTTTTGAGTTGGGATTGTCACACAGAAACAAAGTGGGTGGTGTAAACTATCATATATCAGGAAATGTATCTTACGCCCGTGCCACAAAGAAATTTGTAGAAAGATCAGAGAGCGGAAATTCTTACCGTGACTGGAGAAATAATGAAAACAACAGATATAGTGACATTTGGTGGGGACTAGGATACACCGGACAATTTACCAATTATACCGATATTTATAATGCTTCGATACAAGACTCGAAGGGTAACTCAATACTACGTCCGGGTGATTATCAGTATGATGATTGGAACGGAGACGGAGTAATTGACAGTAACGACGAACACCCTATTGCCATAAAAAACTATCCGAAAATCAATTATGGTATCACACTTGGAGCCGATTATAAGAATTTCGATATAGTTATGCTGTTTCAAGGTTCTGCAAAAAGCTACGTAAAATATCCGGAACAATTGGAAAAACCTCTATCATGGGGACGTAATGGCCTGGATATGTTTATGGACAGGTGGCATTTATCCGATCCTAATAATCCTGATAGTGAATGGATACCGGGTTATTATCCATCCACCAATACCGGAGAATCTACCAATTATAAGGATTCGGAAAAATCGGTACAAAACGCCAGTTATCTGAGACTAAAAACTCTAGAATTTGGTTACTCTTTACCTAAATCTACCTTAGGAAAAATAGGAATCAGCAGTATGAGACTATATTTCAGTGCATATAATTTAGTCACATTTACAGGCCTTAAATATCTGGACCCTGAACATCCAAGCGAAACCTATGGATACCTATATCCTCTAACCAAGACTTATAACTTCGGGGTAAATATTTCATTTTAAAATATAATGAACATGAAAATAAAGAATTTATTATTGATAATAACCTGCGTTCTGATTTCTTTCACTAGGTGTAATGATTTAGATCTGCCCCCGATGAATATAATTCAGGATAAAGATGTATTTAAGGTAGAATCAGGAGTTACAGCATATATGATGCGGCTTTACTACGATTTGCCGATAGAAGATTTCAGGATGACAAAGGACGGTTTTAGAGGATGGGCTAATGTACCATCAACAGGAAACTGCTCCGGGGAAATGCTTATCATTTTGAATGATATGCTTTGGGATTCACCTAGTGGAGACTGGTTTCAGAATTGGAATTATGGAGCTGTAAGAAACGTGAATTATTTTTTGAGTGAATTTCCAAATTATAAAAACAACTTCACTCAAGAGCAGGCCGATGGTTGGATAGGAGAAGCATATCTGATAAGGGCATATTATTACTTTGCTATGGTTAAACGATATGGCGGAGTTCCTATACTTAAAGAAGTGCAATATTATCCGGAACAAAGTATTGAGGAATTAAAAGTGCCACGTAACACAGAACAAGAAGTCTATGATTTTGTGATTGAAGATTTGGACAAGGCTATAGGCTTATTATCGGATAAAAGTCCTGCAAAAGGAAGAGTAAACAAGAACGTAGCCTATGCTCTCAAATCCAGAGTATGTCTATATGCGGGTTCTATTGCCAAAAACGGTAGTATGCAGTTAAATAATTTGTTAGGAATACCAAAAGCCGATGCAGCAAAATATTATAGAGCCAGCTACGACGCAGCAAAAATGCTCGAAGGAAAATATAGTCTATATAGAAAACATACTGATAAGTTTGAAAACTATTCGAAACTGTTTTTAGATGAAGATAACTCTGAAATAATATTTGCCGAATATTTTAGCTATCCGGACAAAACTCACAGTTTTGATGTAGTTAACATTCCCTATCAAATGCGTGGAGCCGAAGGATACTCAAGCCGTCTGAATCCGACTCTCGATCTTGTTGAGATGTTCGATGACGTGAATGGTAATTCAGGAGTCTTAGATATTGGTCCTGCAAATAATCCTACACGCTTCGAAAAGACAATGGATTTGTTCAAAAATGTAGAGCCTCGCCTCAGAGCTAGTGTAATACTGCCCGGCGATATCTTTAAAAATGAATCCATCGAAATACAAAAAGGTTTGTATACATCTTATCCTTCAGGGGAATTAATGACGGGAGCCGATTTCAATGCCTTATATCAAGGAAAGAACATTATAGGAAAAAGCGGTATGGGGCATCCCGAAACCACTATAACAGGATTCCTTCTTCGTAAATTTCAAGATCCATCCAAAGATAAATCACAAGTATTATTGTATAAATCTACCCAGCAATGGATCGATATGCGCTATGCAGAAGTATTACTAAACAGAGCTGAGGCTGCATTTGAATTGAATATGAAGGATGATGCCTTGAAATGTATTAACGATATTCGGGATAGAGCCGGTGCAAAATTGTATGATGCTAATCAATTAACAGAAAGCGCAATTCAAAAAGAAAGGCGAATGGAACTTGCATTCGAAAATCACACATATTGGGATTTACGCCGTTGGAGAATAGCCGATTCTTATATAAATAACAAGCAATATATGGCTCTCTCACCCTATTATATAT
>NZ_JAEPKU010000160.1 GCF_016652235.1 Dysgonomonas sp. Marseille-P4677 | reverse complement strand
CCTGAAAGCGAATTGAAATAAAATTTAATAATATGCAAAGTAAAGATATTCGATAAGTACTAATTGATTTTGATATTTTTCTTTGATTCCGGTATCCAATTGTGAGCTACAGTTAAGCTACCTAGTTTGATTAGCAATGGCACAATATTGCAGCGTGATAGTCCTGTAAGAATATGGGGATGAGCATCACCAAAAGAGGCTGTAACAGTCAGGTTTCAAGAACAAATATATAAGACGAAAGCGAATCGTCTTGGAGACTGGTCTGTTATCTTGCCGGCACAAGAAACTAGGGCGCTCAGTCAGATACATATCAATGATATCATAATAAAAGATGTCTGGTTATATTCGGGACAATCTAATATGGAATTACCTATCAGGCGGACAGTTGATTTCAAAACAGAGATAAGTATACCCCAAAAACTGAAGGATAAATTGAAAAAAATAACAAATCCATTTGAAATGGATGCTCTGGACAAGAATATTAAACTTGTAGAGATAAAATAATAATCTATCATGACTATGAAAAAAACATTTACAGCTTTGCTATTATTATCATTCGTTTTGTCGCTTTCAGCACAGGAAACAATAATAATAGATGAACCTTATTACGAGGTCAAAAACTCCGGGATAGAGAATATCTCAAAAATTGAACTTACTCCTACACAAATGAAGCTTCATGTACATACGACATTTATCCCAAATTGGTGGGTGAAATTTCCGAGAACAACATTTATTCAGCCTGAGGGGAAGGATAAGATATATGCGACAGACATAGAAAAAGGAGAATTTGATAAAGAAATATATATGCCTTCTTCGGGAGATTCTACATTTGTGTTGATATTTCCCCGTCCTGATGAACCTATAGAATCTTTTGACTTTGGTGAAGAGGAAAAGGCAATCATATTTGGAGTATCATTAGAGAAAAACAGAAAAAAGCTGAAAGAAGAAAAAATAAAAAAACAACAGCAAGCGGAAAAAGAGGCTCTGGCATGGCTTGAGGGTGAAATAACAAAATCTGAAAAACAACCTTTAAAAAACTACAATTCTACAGAGTTCTTCAATCAAGGTATGGCTCGTTTCATAGGCTATATAAAAGGATATAATTCTAAGGCTGGGAAAAATACGGGTATTGTATATGCTTCGAATGAATTGACTCGGGAAAACTTTCCTATTGTAATAGAAATACAGCCCGATGGTCGCTTCGATGTCAATATTCCTATGTCATATCCAACTATGGTATACATAACTATACTTGATAATTACTGTAACTTGTATATGGAGCAGGGTTGTATCTTGGGAGGAGTCTTGGATTGGGAAGACTTCTTGCTGGCAGACAGATATAGAAACAAAAGGGAGGAATTGAAAATAGATTTTTACGGACCGTTGGCTGAAGTTAATTCCGGAATAAAAGCTGTGAAATTGGAAACATATAATTGGAAACAATATAACGAGGATATAAAAAGTAATACTCCTGAAAGTTTTAAAATACTAGCTAGAGATTTATATGAAAGAAATAAAAAGACAATTATTGAAAAAGGGAAAGGATTCCCTGAAAAAGGTGTTAATCTGCTCAATAATATAGCACTTATGGATTATGGCTATTTATTGATGGATTTTGCTGGTATGAGAAAATATTATGCGAAAGAAGACTCTGCAAATACAATAATAAAAACGCCTCTTCCTATTGATTATTATAATTTCCTTGAGGAGTTTCCTCTTGATAGCCAATCTATATTAGTTTCTTCCTCTGCATCTTCTTTTATCAATAGATTTGAATATTGTGACCATTTTACACCGGTGTTTAGTATGGTACATGATAATATTGTACCGAAAAAATCATACCTCAGATACTTGTTGGAAGATGAAAATATAGAGCTTACAGAAGAAGAAGTTGTAATTAAAGAATTTGATGATAAGGTTGGAGGTAAAACACATTTTTCGGCGGAAGAATGGGATAAAGTAAAAGATATTCAAAAGGCAAATAAAGCTGTATTTGAAGCTTTCTATAAAAAGAACGAATCTTATTATACAAAATATCAGGAAAAATACGGACAAAATCCGGCTAACGATGATGAGAATAAGAAATTGAAAGAATGGAGGTTGAAAGATTCTATACTCTTAAAAGATTTGAATATCCGTCCTAATCTGATCTCCCAGATATTCAAAGTACGTGAGCTGAAACAAACATTCGAAAATATGGAAAAAGAGGATGCTGAACGAATAATAGATGGCATGGATACCTACATCAAGCATCCGTTTTTGAAGAGTGAAGCCCAGCGTATTTTCTCTTTGGCATATCCCGTGAAGGTAAAAGAACGGTATGAATTGCCACAAACACAAGCCGCCGATATATTTCGTAATATAGTGGCTTCATTCAAAGGAAAATATATTTTAGTCGATTTCTGGGATATATATTGCGGCCCATGTATATTGGGGATAAAGGATATGAAAGCGAAACGGGAAGAACTGAAGGGTAATTCTGATATAGAATTTGTCTTTATAACCAGTACCTCTGGCTCACCTAAAGACCGGTATGATAAGTTTGTAGAAGAACAGGACTTGGTGCATACCTATCGTCTCTCAGATGATGACTATAACCGTATGCGTGAACTCTTTAAATTCAATGGGATCCCTCATTACGAGACAGTAGACAGGGAAGGTTTGGTTATGAAAAAAAGTATTACTAGCCATAATTTTGATCACGATTTCGAGCAATTGATAAAGTCAGAAAAGAAATAAGCTAGCCTGAGTTTGATTGAAATCATCCAATGGCCGGAGATAATCCGAGTAAAGCTTCTCCGTTATAACAAAATCGGGTAATGCAAGATGAAATATAATTCAAAAACTCTTATCTGTATTATGTATTTTGATTAATAAAATCGCATATAAAAAGATAATTTTCTATCAATAATCTTACATATTCATGGCTACAATACTGAACACCTCTATCTGAATGATGGATTAACCCAGTTCGATCCTCACTAGAAAAGACCATTAAGAATCGCTTATAATCTTCTGTAGATAAGAAAAGCCCGCATAAATGCGGACTTTTCTCGTTTAAGCATTGTACACACGAGGGGATTTGAACCCCTACGCCCTTGCGAGCACTACCCCCTCAAAGTAGCATGTCTACCAATTCCACCACGTGTGTATAATATTAATAAAAAATGTGACACCTGTCACACCAGAACAAATATACAAAAACATTCCCCATGTGGTAATTTTTCAATTTGTTCAACAGACATTACACATGTCTGCTTTACTTTTCGGGCTCAAAAATAGATACTTTTTTTAAATAATACAAGCGTTTAAGTATCTTATTTATTGATGAGTTTTAAGTCAGAATAATTAGAGAAAAAACTATCACTGTAAAAGAAACAATATTCCATAACCTATCCATTGACTACAACATAAGCATTTACCCGATACATCATCATAAAATATCTCATCTGACACAGATACTTCTTTAGTTATATAGCTAATGATCGAGACAGTACAACTATTAAAAATTAGAAACCTACTAAATCAATTAATTTAGCAGGTTTCCAATTTTCTTTTGATAGTTTTAAACGTGAGCGAAAGACGGGATTCGAACCCGCGACCCCGACCTTGGCAAGGTCGTGCTCTACCAACTGAGCTACTTTCGCAATTGAGAGTGCAAATATATAGGCTATTTTTAACTTTACAAAATTTTAAGTTGTTAATTTCTTCACAAAAAGATATATTTGCACTCCTTCAATTAAAATTTATAGCCAAAGGTTATATAACCTGCTCTATTTCTCACTGCCTTTTCCCATCTTGCAATATCATATAATCCATGGTCGTATCGCAATCCAACATTCACATGTTCATATTCTAAAGTCAATCCGAGGCCAATACCCCAATCAAATTCCCGAAGTCTGGCTTCACTAAATGTTTCTTCACCTCTTCTCCAACTATTAGTTGAAGCCATATAGTCTGCAAGAGTTGTAGTTGTAGTACCTGCCTGCGTCTGAATAATCACATCGTTTCCTAGTTCAGTTTGTCCACCAAGCCCATATGCAATATAAGGACCTCCTTGAATCATCAAACGAGTAGATTTATTAATATCAAATTTATATCCGACATGTATAGGCATTTGAAGATACATAGCTGCAACTGTAGATTTCTTAAATGTCACTATTGCCTCAACATAGCTTTCATCTACATGATCGAATTTATTACCTTTATTCGCATATTCTAATGCTGATGACAGATAAAGATCTGAGTTTATAAAATAATCAAAAGTCAACCCTCCCGTAAATGCATGTTTTATTTTGGTATCTGAGGGATAGCCGCTCATATCAGAAAACATAAATCCTGCTTTGACTCCGAAGTAGAGTTTTCTCTCCTGCGCTTTGGATAACATACACACTAATAAAAACATTGAGATAAATACAATCCGACTAGTCTGTTTCATAAAAAAATTGGTTAAGATTCTATATTTAGTTTTGTAAAGAAAGACAAAGATATATTATTTTTTATTTGTATAAATAATTAATGTAAAAATGTTGCATATCGAAGAAATTATATCCATAAAAAAACATCGTACTTTAAAGTACGATGTTTTATATAAATGAATTTAACTAATATATTTATTTCACTTCCCAAATATCTTTGGTTTTTAAATAATCAGTTAGTTTACGTATAGGATTCTTCTCCTGAACTTCTTTTATTTGAGCTTGAACACCCTCTTCGTAAGTCGGAGCTTCTACATTACGAATAACACCAAGAGCCAAAGGCAATCCATTCTCAGGCGACATCATACCTAGTTTAAGATGCAAAGTATCATCCTTAGTAGTTGCATCGTGAACAAGAATATCATCTATAGTATATCCATTTTGTCCGATTATTACATCTTTAATCTGCCAGCCATCTATGACTAAACCTTTATCTTTATTCGCCCCGAAAAGCATTTTCTCTCCATGTTTAAGTAATATAGTACGCTCGGCCCTCCATGCTTTATCCACAATATTATCATGAATGGCATCGTTAAATATTACGCAATTTTGAAGGATTTCCACTACTGATGTACCCTTATGCTTAGCAGCTTGAGTTAGTATTTCGGTTGTATTAGCTAAATCAACATCAATACAACGGGCAAAGAAACTACCTCGAGCGCCCAAAGCCAATTCTACCGGATGGAAAGGATCTTCAACTGTTCCATAAGGTGAAGATTTTGAAACAAATCCTCTATCCGATGTCGGAGAGAATTGTCCCTTTGTTAATCCATATATCTTATTATTCAATAATAGAATATTTATATCGACATTCCGACGTACTGCATGAATAAAGTGATTTCCACCAATAGCCAAACAGTCACCATCACCTGTAGCTAACCAAACAGTCAATTCGGGTTTAGCTGTTTTTACACCTGTAGCTACGACAGCTCCACGCCCATGAATCGTATGAAAGCCATAAGTATTCATATAATATGGTAAACGTGATGAACAGCCTATACCTGATATTACAGCTGTCATATGAGGCATGATATCCAACTCTGCCATCGCTTTATGTAAGCAATTGAGTAGTGCGTGATCACCACACCCCGGACACCAACGTACATACTGATCACTCTTATAATCTTTGGCCGAATGAGATGGGGCCATTTTTAAATTTATATCCATTGTTTTATTCTCCTAATTTCTGAGTGAATACATTAATTAGATCTGAGACAGCAAAAGGCTGTCCTTCAACTTTGTTATAACGGGATATATTTAAACCCGGTATTTTCTCTAAAAGATAACCTGCAAATTGACCGTTATTCTGTTCGGCGACAATAATTTTTTTAAACTTACTAAGAATTAGTTCTGTATTTTTAGGTAACGGACTAATAAAGTGGAAGTGCGCCAGAGCAACTTTTTGTCCTGCATCATTCATCTTCTCTACAGCTTCCCGTAGGTGTCCGTATGTACCACCCCAACCTACAACGAGCAAATCGGCATCTTCTCCGCCAACAAGCTGCAATTGCGGAATATAATCTGCAATCTTATCTATTTTCTTCTGGCGCACATCTACCATTTTTTGATGATTTGCTGCATCCGTCGATATTGCACCTGTATCAAAATCTTTTTCGAGTCCACCTATACGATGAGTATAGCCTTCCAATCCGGCCTCAGCCCAATAACGAGCCATTGTTTCATCATCTCTTAAAGCAGCACGCCATTCATCTCCCTTATATTGAGTTACATCATGCGGCACTATAGGTGGGTATTTATCCAAATCAGGAATACGCCAAGCCGAAGACCCATTTGCTATATATCCATCTGTTAACAGAATAACGGGTGTGATGTGCTCCAATGCTATTTTTGATGCCCAATAAGCCATATCAAAACAATCAGTTGGACTGGCAGCTGCAACCACAACAATAGGACTTTCCCCATTACGCCCATACAGAGCCTGACGTAAATCAGTTTGCTCAGTTTTAGTAGGTAAACCTGTTGATGGCCCTCCACGTTGAACATCAATTACAACCAAAGGCAGTTCGGCCATAACAGCCAAACCTATAGCCTCACCCTTTAGTGCCAACCCTGGTCCTGAAGTAGATGTAGCAGCCAAACTACCGGCAAAGCTGGCACCAATAGCTGTACATACTCCGGCTATCTCATCTTCTACCTGAATAGCCTTAACCCCCAACTGTTTGAGTTTCACCAATTCATGCAGGATATCGGTAGCAGGTGTAATAGGATAAGACCCAAGGAAAAGAGGCTTACCTGAATTTTCAGATGCTGCAATCAAGCCATACGCTGTTGCACTGTTTCCATTTACATCTAAATAATATCCTTTTTCTACATTTATAGTTTCTACACGATAAGAAGATATCGTTGTATCAGTATTTTGCCCGTAATTAAAACCATCAGCTAATACTTTCAAATTAGCCTCCACTAATATAGGTTTATTTGCAAACTTTGCAGATAACATATGATTTGCGACATCCAAAGGACGGTTGAACATCCAACAAACAAGCCCCAACGCAAACATATTCTTACTTCGCACCCGCGACTTCATATCCAATTCCATCCCCTCCAAACTGCTTTTTGTCAGAGTAGTAATCGGAACGGCTATTACCTGCTGAGATGTGAGTCCTAATTCCTTAAAAGGATCGTCTGTGGTAAATGCAGCTTTTTCTAAATCCCTTTTTTGGAAAGAGTCTGTATCTATAACTATAACAGAATCCCTTTTTAAGGATTTTGCGTTCACCTTCAGGGCTGCCGGATTCATAGCGACAAGTACATCCGATTTATCACCAGAATTATAAATTTGATTCCCCAAATGTACCTGAAATCCAGAAACGCCCGAAAGAGTACCTTGTGGGGCACGAATTTCAGCAGGATAATCAGGAAAAGTCGCGATCTGATTGCCGAAGATTGCCGAAAGGTTGGAAAAAATAGTCCCTGTTAACTGCATACCGTCTCCGGAGTCTCCGGAAAAACGTATGACGATGTCTTTTACATCTTTAATTCTTACTGTGTTTTGCATTACTAATATTATAGATAATGGATCAAATTATTTACGGACAAAGAAAAAAAAGTATTCATGAATATACAACTAAAAGAAGCGAAAAATACTGAAATAATACTTTTACTTATTATATTGCCCACAAAACTCAATGGCCTTTTTCAAATCTTCTATTTTATTGAAATCCAGTTGTGCATCCTTTATATATTTTTTTATTTCATCCTCATGACCTTTAAATAATTTTGCTAACGAATCCGCAGAATTAAACTCTTTGAATTTATTCGCTATTTTTAAAAAATATTGGTTCCTAGGCGTTACTCTAAATTCTTCATCCGATTTGAGCTTAACCACATTACCTGAGGAACTTATTTGATTTATATTATCGATTGAGGAAGTAGATGAAGTTACACCATAAGCACCCTTTTTCCCCTTTGATATGGATAGAGATTTCCAGCGAACATATAAAGCACCATCTCCTACTTTTATTCTTTCGTAGAAAAGCCCATCTTTTATATGCTCAAAAATTCGGTTATCAATATTCACTAATACTACCTGATTAGGATTCGCTAATTCCAGCATCTCCCCATCTGACATAAATAATAATTTTTCCGAAAGTGTATTATAATTGAAAGGCGCATTAGATATTTGCCCATTTTTAAAGATAACTTTTCCATCCTTAAACTTGTCGAACAAATAACCTTCGCCCAGAGAATCTTGCGCTAATAAAAAAATCGGAAAGATTATCAGAAGTAAAAACAGATTATAATTCTTTTTCATAACTTCATTAAAGCATAAGGTTAAACATATTAAAACCAATCATTAACAAAGTAACGCCTTTTTTACTAAAAAACAAACCTATTTCACATCATATAAAATAAAGAAATATATTTTTCAAATTCAATCATACCACTCCTCATACCCACCATCAATACTGTATACTTCAGTAAATCCTTGTTCTGAGAGGAATTGCGCTACCGTCTGACTACTATTTCCATGATAACACATTACCAAAACTGGCGAATCTTTACTCGTAGTGGATAAAAAACCCGAAAGGCTCTCATTAGTCAGGTGTAATGCACCATCTACATGCCCATTAATAAAACTATCAGTATCCCGAATGTCTACAAGTACCGAGTCATTATTTTTTTCCACAAGTTCTTTTGCTCTTGAAGAGCTTATTCGTTTAAATACCATAAGTTTTCATTCATTGTAACACACATAGACAACTTCTATCACAAAGCTGTCTCAATAAATTGAACAAATGAATAACTTTTTTGTTCTTTTCATAAGCTTAACAATTAATAAAACACTCACATGCGAAAATTACTATTAGCAATTACATTTATTGTAATTCAAACCTCACTACTGTCGGCTCAATCTGAACCAGCGTATAAAAAAGGAACTTTTTACGCTCTATGGGGATGGAACAGGGATGCTTACACCAATTCCAATATTCACTTCAAGGGAAATGATTATGATTTCACATTGCGTAGAGCAAAAGCATCCGATAAACAAAACAAAATCAGCTATTACAACTATCTTCGTCTTGATCGCATCACTATTCCTCAAACAAATTTCAGGGTCGGTTATTTCATAAAGGACAATCTTGCTATAAGCGTAGGGGTGGACCACATGAAATATGTAATGGATCAGAAC
>NZ_JAEPKU010000159.1 GCF_016652235.1 Dysgonomonas sp. Marseille-P4677 | reverse complement strand
ATTTCGGATAGTAGTCCCTATCCGAAATAAGCATTCTTGATGTTTTTATCTAATACATTGAATTTCTGAAAACTTCTGTCGATAGTGAAGTCCTTATTGAAAAACGAATCTATTACTTATTAAATTAATTAATTACTATGAGAAAAAGTACTCATTTGAAAAGTAAAGAGAAACGGATGATTGACATTTCAAGATTTCTTCTCTTATTCTTTACCCTAATGTTTCTATCATTAGGTATAACTGCACAAAATAAGGCAGTACAAGGAACAATAACTGATGCCGAAACCGGGGAAGCCCTGATTGGAGTTTCGGTAGTAGTGAAAGGTACCACTGTCGGTACAGTTACAGACATTGATGGAAAGTTTACGTTGCAAGCAGCGCCAACCTCTACACTTGTTATATCATATATAGGGTATAATAAACAGGAAATAGCTGTCGGAAACCAATCTTTTATCGCAGTAAAGCTAACTGAAGATTCTAAATTACTTGATGAGGTCGTAGTTGTAGGATATGGGACTATGCGAAAGAAAGACCTGACAGGATCAATAATTCAAATTCGTCCAGATAAATTAGCTAACGAAAATCCAAAGACAGTTCAGGACATTCTTCGTGGAACGCCCGGTCTGTCTGTAGGATATAGTGCGGATGCAAAAGGTGGAGGTTCAATGCAGATTCGTGGTCAACGCTCGGTTAGTACAGGAGGAGGGCACAATGATCCGTTGATTATCCTCGACGGAATGATGTTTTATGGTGAATTATCGGAAATCAATCCCGACGATATAGGACAGATTGATATATTGAAAGATGCTTCAGCTGCTTCAGTTTATGGCGCAAGAGCAGCTAGCGGTGTTATTATCATTACTACAAAAAAAGGTCAATTAGGTAAACCTGTAGTAAATGTAAGTGCAAACTTCGGGGTTACTACCAAGAGCGATTACCGCAAAGTGTTTAGCCCTGATGAATATATGCAATATCGCGAAGACTGGTACAAGACTGGAACTTATGGTGTAAATACTGAAACAGGTAAATATGAAGCCTATCAGTCAGGGACTACTAAAGGAAAATATGGATATTATGATAATCCAAACAATTTATCCAAATATGGAGTTTCGCCTGAAACCTGGCGTGGATATACAACAAATACAGCCGGAGAATCTGATGCTAGTATATATGCCAGACGTTTAAATCTGAGTGATATTGTACTTCAAAATTATCTTGATGGTAATTCTTTCGACTGGTATGATCATACTTTCCGCACAGGGATCAATCAGGATTATAATGCCAGTGTATCTGGAGCTAGTGACCGGATGAACTATTATATGTCTCTTGGTTACCTTAAAAATGAAGGTGCGGTTGTAGGTAATGAATACCAATCTGTTCGAGCCAATCTGAAACTTTCGGGTACAGTAACCAAATGGCTTGAGATTAGTGCAAATGTGAACTTTCAGGATCGTAGCGATGGCGATATTCAGCCGGGGTTAGGTCATAATTATTGGGATGCGAATCAGGTTCGTCTTAGTCCGTATGCATCTTACCGTGACAGTGATGGAAACTTAGTGTATCGTCCTATGGGTGCCAGTCAGAATTATGGATGGAGTTATGATTACAACCGTCAGTATATGGAGCTAGAGAAAGGTTATCAGGTATTGAATAGTATTTTTACTGCTAAAGTGAAACTGCCTTTCAATATCACATACTCTTTCAATGGTGCACCACGTTATCAGTATTTCTATGACCGTTATTTCGAATCTTCTAAACATCCGGATTGGGTAAGTACGGGAGGATTGGTAAATCGTGAGCAAGCAAAACGCTTCGACTGGTCTATAAACAATACGATCAATTGGGACTACACTTTTGCACAAAAACATAAAGTAAATCTTACTTTGGTACAGGAAGCTGAAGAGCAAAGATTCTGGAAAGACAGGATAGAAGCACGCAATATTTTACCATCAGATGTATTGGGCTTCCATAATACAAAGGACGGTGATAAGACAAAAAGTTCTTATTCGTCAGAAGATACACATTATACGGCAGATGCTCTCTTGGCTCGCTTATTCTATTCGTATGATGATAAGTATATGATAACAACTTCGGTTCGTCGTGATGGATATTCGGCATTCGGACAGAATTATCCTCATGCCACTTTCCCCTCAGTAGCACTGGCTTGGACATTTGTTAATGAAGATTTCTTTAAATGGGAGCCAATGAGTTCCGGAAAATTGCGCGCTTCGTGGGGTAAAAATGGTAATCGTCAACTTGAAAATCCATATATATCAATAGCCAATCTTGTGACAGATAAAAAGCAAGGATATCTGGATGGTTCCGGTAATTTGGTTAACATGAATTATTTACGTATCGATCGTATGGCTAATCCAAATCTGCAATGGGAAAAGACAGAAGCATGGAATTTCGGATTGGATTATGGCTTTCTTAACGATCGCATTACTGGTAATCTGGAGTATTACACAATTACTACGCACGATATGATAATGACGCAACGTCTACCCGGGTTTACAGGTTTTTCAGGCATAGGTACCAATCTTGGTGAGGTGCAGAATAAAGGGGTGGAGTTTGCTATTAACACTCTTAATATGAAGAATGACAATTTTGAGTGGAGGACTACTCTGGGATTCTCTTATAATAAGAATCAAATCAAACATCTATATTATCAGTATGAGGATGTACTTGATGCTTCGGGAAAAGTTGTAGGAACAAAAGAAATGGACGATAAAACAAATGGTTGGTTTATCGGACAGGCTATCGGTACTATCTGGGACTATAAAGTAACGGGAATATGGCAAGTAGATGAAGTCGAAGAAGCAGCCAGATATGGGCAAAAACCAGGTGATCCTAAAGTGGAAAACTTTTATACAGCCGATGACAAGATAAATTCAGATGGTTCAGTTACTCCGGTGTACAATGATAATGACAAACAATTTTTAGGGAAAACATCTCCTCCTATTCATTGGTCGATTCGCAACGATTTTACTTTGTGGAAAAATCTCAGTTTGTCGTTCAGTATATATTCTTATATGGGACATAAATCACTTGAAACATATTATTTGAATCAGGACAATGCCGGTTCGTTAATAACAAATGGCTTGAATACATATTCTAAAGAATATTGGACTCTCGATAATCCCACTAATGAATATGGACGCTTAAATGCGCAAGGGCCTACAGGAGCAGTTACTGCGGGTAGACTTCATGATCGCTCGTTTATTCGTCTCGAGAATATATCAGTAGGTTATACATTGCCTGCAACATGGTTGCAAAAATTTGATGTGCAAAATATGAAAATATTTGGTTCTGTTCGTAATGTAGCTGTATGGAAAAAAGACTGGGAATATGGTGATCCTGAAACAGGGGCCAACAACAATGGAGGTTTGGCTTCCCGTATTTATTCGATTGGTTTAAATTTAACCTTCTAAACCGTAATTAAACATGAAAAAGATATATAAGAATATGAAAGAAAGATTATCAGCAATAGGGCTGGTAGCCGCAATGTGCAGTTCATTATTTTTAGGCGGTTGTTCCGATGATTTCCTGAAACCAGACCCATTGTCGTTTTACGAGCCGGGCATTACATTTACTACTGAATCGGGAATGCAGGCTGTGCTGGCTCAGGCAGACCGTCACCTTCGTTCTTATTGGACAAGCTACGAGAACAGAAATATATCTGTACCGATCGGCACAGAATATCTATTCTCCGAACTATCGGTAGCAAGTAAAACAGATGATTCTGCCTTGTTTAGCGATGTAGCAAAACAGATGACACCTACAAGTAGTGCCGGATACGACGCCGGTGACTGGAGAAGCTATTTTTGGGATGAGACCTATAATGGGATAAAATATGCCAATACTATAACGACTTTTATTAATAATGTAGGAGGTTTGGACGAAACTACTAAAAACGCTTATCTGGGAAGAGCGTACTTCCATCGTTCGTTCCGTTATCTTTCTTTGGTTTTCCAATTCGGCGATGTTCCATTGGTAACCACAATCCTTTCAGTACCTAAACAAAATTATCGTTCTACAAAAAAAGAAGCAATTCTGGATATGATAACTAAAGATATGGAATTCGCTGTAGAATGGGTACCGGAGCAAAAAGATATGAAATATGCGGGAATGATAAACAAGGGGGCTTGTCGTATGTTGCTTATTAAGTGTTATTTAGTAACTGGTCAGTTTCAGAAAGCTAAGGATCAGGCTGATATTCTGATTAATGATTCGGGATATTCGTTGATGCAAGACACTTTCGGCTCATTTGTAGATAGTTATTCTCCTCAAACATGGAAAGTGACTCGTAATGTAATATGGGATCTGCATCGCCCTGAAAATAAGCTTGCTTCTACCAATAAAGAAGTGATAATGGGAATGGTGAATCGTGGTGCAACAGCAGAGTCGATGATAGAATTCCTTACAATGCGTATTTTTGGACCTAGCTACACCAGTGGATCAGACTTGAAGACGCCTGACGGAAAACAAGCGGTGCAGAATTATGCTCGTAATAATGCAAACTACAATCCTAATTACGATTATATCAGGTCTATTGGGCGTGGTATTGCTACATGGCGTCTGACTTGGTTTGCTACCAATACAATGTGGAAAGTAAATGGAGTAGATGATAAAGGCGACTTGCGTCATAATAGTACTGTTGGTAACTGGGGCAGAATGGATTCAATTAAGTATAACGATCCGTCATCAGCGTGGTTTGGTAAAAATATTATGTTTAAACATCCGGAAACAGGTGATTTGTTATGTACCGATTCGCTTCGTGTTTGGTTCGACTGGCCTCAATACAAGATATATTTGAATGACGTGGTAGCAGAAGCTAATCGTGGTGCTAATCAGTTTAATGGGGCTACTAATGGAGGTATTGCCGACTGGTATCTCTATCGTTTGGCAGAAGCGTATCTACTCAGAGCAGAGGCTAAGTTCTATCTGGGAGATTCATCTGGAGCTGCATCTGATGTAAATGAAGTAAGAAAGAGAGCTAAGTGTACCGAGCTTTACACTACAGTTACCATCGGTGATATTATGGATGAACGCGCCCGCGAACTTTATTTAGAAGAATGGCGTAATGTAGAACTAAAGCGAGTTTCATACTGTCTTGCATTGAGTGGAAAACCTGATGAATGGGGAAATACATATGATGTAAATACTCTGTATAAAGAGTCTGGAACAGATGTAGCTAGTGGTGGAAGTTACTGGTATAAAAGGGTTACGCGTTATGGAATGTATAATCAGGGCCCAAGAAGTGTTCGTCCTAATACTTTTAATTATCAAATGGATAAATGTAATTTCTGTTGGCCTATTCCTAACTCTGCTATTACAGCTAACAATAAGGGTAAACTTAGCCAAAACTATGGCTATGATGGTTATGATCCTACTACTCCTAAATGGGAAAAATGGGAAGATGCCGTAAATGATGAATTTCTAACAGAATAATTAACATTGTTACTAAGATAGGGTAGGGAAAGTCTACAAGGATGAAAATAACACCAACTTATTAATTAAAATAAGTTTTATTAGACAATCAATCAGGAGGCTTCTAAATTAAGAGAAGTCTCCTGTTTTTACACTTTCTAATTATATAAATATGATTTTGAAAAGAATTTTATATTTTCTCTTATTTACAATTTTCCTATTCCAGGATCAAGGGAAGATGTATTCATCTAATACTCTTATAGGAAATGACTCCTTTTTACCCAGTCAGTATTGGCTCGATGATACCGGAAGTCACATTAATGCTCATGGAGGAGGTGTTCTATATCATAGTGGGAGATACTATTGGTTCGGAGAACATAAAGGAGAAAGGTCAAATGCCGCTCTTATAGGAGTAACATGTTATTCGTCGGAAGATTTATATAATTGGAAGAATGAGGGGATTGCACTTCCTGTTGTAGAAAATGATGAGGATAGCCCTATTGTAAAAGGTTGTACGATAGAACGTCCTAAAGTCATATATAATGAAAAAACGAAAAAGTTTGTAATGTACTTTCATCTCGAACTTAAAGGAAAAGGTTATGCTGCTGCGCATGTCGGCATTGCTACAAGCGATAATGTTATAGGACCGTATCAATTCTTAAAGTCGGGGCGTGTAAATCTGGGTGTTTGGCCGTTAAATATGTCTTCCGAGCAACAGACAGAGACGGCGAAGGTGATAGACTTTGAAAAATGGTGGACACCTGAATGGCGCAAAGCTGTAGATAACGGGTTGTTTGTTCGTCGCGATTTTTCAGAAGGACAAATGTCCAGAGATATGACACTGTACGTTGACGATGATGGTAAAGCATATCATATTTATTCTTCCGAAGAGAATTTGACTTTACAAATAGCTGAATTAACTGACGATTATTTAGGATATACAGGAAAATACATACGTGTAGAACCGGGTGGGCATAACGAGGCCCCGTCAATATTTAAGAAAGACGGGAAATATTTCATGATCACGTCGGGTTGTACGGGGTGGGCTCCCAATGCTGCACGTTTACTCACTGCCGATAATATATGGGGCCCATGGAGACTGCATGCTAATCCTTGTGTAGGAGAAGATGCGGATTTGACATTCCATTCACAAAGCACATACATACTACCTGTGGTAGGAAAAAAAGATGCGTTCATTTATATGGGTGACAGATGGACTCCTACTAAGCCAATAGATGGAAGATACATATGGTTACCTGTTTTATTTGAGAATGGTATGCCTAAACTTAAATGGATGGACAAGTGGAATCTGGAGATTTTCGACCAGATATTACCGGATAATACGTTCCCTAAAGAAATATCAGGATGGAATCTTATTTGGAATGATGAATTCAATTATAATGGACAACCTGACCCTAGAGTATGGACTCATGAAATAGGATTTGTACGAAACCAAGAATTACAATGGTATCAAGCAGATAATGCTGTGTGCCAAAACGGTGTGCTAAATATTTATGGGAAAAAAGAACGGGTAAAGAATCCTAATTTTGTAGCAGGTAGTGACAATTGGCAAAAGAACAGAGAATACGCCGAATATACTTCATCTTCTATACAAACTGCAGGAAATAAAGAATTTTTATATGGTCGTTTCGAAATAAGAGCAAAAATACCTACTGCTGGCGGAGCTTGGCCTGCTATCTGGACGTTGGGTAACTGTATGGAATGGCCTTCTAATGGAGAAATTGATATTATGGAATACTATCGTATCAACGAGATTCCTCATATATTGGCCAATGCTGCATGGGGTACAAATAAGAGGTATCATGCTAACTGGGATTCGTCTGTAACACCCTTTTCTCATTTCACGGATAAAGATCCTTTATGGACTTATAAATTCCATATTTGGAGAATGGATTGGGATGAGGATGCAATCCGTCTCTATCTTGACGATGAATTGTTAAATGAGATATTATTGTCTGATACTAAAAACGGATCGCTCGGAAATTATAAGAATCCTTTCATGCAACCTCATTTTATTTTGTTAAATTTGGCAATTGGAGGTGTCAATGGTGGTACTCCCGACAATAATGCCTTTCCTCTGATATATCAGATAGATTATGTCAGAGTATACCAGAAAAGATAATTGCCTGATATTCTATACCAGAAAATTAATGATATGAATTCTAAAATATACGCTGTTTTAATCACAGTCTTT
Source organism: Dysgonomonas sp. Marseille-P4677 (assembly GCF_016652235.1). GTDB lineage: Bacteria > Bacteroidota > Bacteroidia > Bacteroidales > Dysgonomonadaceae > Dysgonomonas. Next base: position 1,489 of record NZ_JAEPKU010000159.1, on the reverse strand, counting down.
ATATCAATATCCATTCAAGCACAGAAACTAGTACCTGTAGCTAATGGCTGGTCTAATAATTCTGTTAATGTAACTGTTTTTCGTAAGAACTCTTTGGTTACTCATCGCGATACTCAGTTTATAGCTTATTACGATCCGGATGGATTTCTCACGTTAGGTAAGCGGAATATTGGAACAGAAAAATGGGAGATTAATAAAACTCAATATAAGGGGAATGTTTCCGATGCACATAATTCTATTAGTATAATGGCAGATGGAAACGGTTATTTACATGTTTCGTGGGATCATCATGGACACCCCTTGCGTTATGCAAAAAGTAAAACTCCATATTCATTAGAATTAACAGATAAATTATCAATGACGGGAAGTCATGAAACGAATGTCACTTATCCCGAGTTTTTTAAGATGCCTGATGGAAATCTTGTCTTCATGTATCGTGACGGACAATCGGGTAGGGGAAACCTTGTGTTGAACAGTTATAATGTTCAAACACAAGAATGGACGCAATTACACAAAAATCTGATCGATGGACAAGGGAAAAGGAATGCTTATTGGCAGGCTTGCGTCGATAATAAAAATGTAATACATCTATCGTGGGTATGGCGTGAAACTCCTGATGTCGCTACTAATCATGATCTCTGTTATGCTCGATCTGAGGATGGTGGTATGACATGGATAAGCTCGCAAGGAAAGAAATATACATTACCTATCACCTCCGAAAAATCAGAAATTGCGTGCCATATTCCACAAAATAGTGAATTGATAAATCAAACTTCCATGACGACAGACTCTAAAGGTAATCCGTATATTGCTACCTACTGGCGATCACAAGATACTGAAATACCACAGTATCATATTGTATATAACGATGGAAAAAAATGGAACAATCTGGATCTGGGTTTTAGGAAAATTCCTTTTTCTCTCAAAGGAGTCGGTACGAAACGTATACCTGTCTCACGACCTCAGGTCATGGCTCATATTAGAGGTAAGTCGATTAGTTTATATCTTCTATTCAGAGATGAAGAGCGATTGGAAAAGGTTTCTGTCGCTGTCTGTAAAAATATAAAAAAGAATAAATGGAAAATACAGGATTTAACTGATTTTCCTGTTGGCTCATGGGAACCAAGCTATGATACAGAGCTTTGGCGGGATAGAAATAAATTAAATGTTTTTGTACAAAAAGTAGAGCAAGTTGATGGAGAAGGTAAGGCAGATATAGAACCTCAGAAAGTATATGTTTTAGAAATAGATTGAAAGGAATATCAAAAAATTACAAATATATTGACAAGATTATGAAAAAACTAACATGGGTACTAATGATAGTAGCCTGTCTATTATCTACCTCTCTCTCGTCTCAGTTATCCTTTGGATATTCTGAGAAGATCACCGACAGCTGGAAATTTATACTCAACGATGAGAAGGAAGCTCAATCCATATCCTTTAACGACTCTAAATGGAAGGTATTGGACCTGCCGCACGACTGGAGTGT
>NZ_JAEPKU010000158.1 GCF_016652235.1 Dysgonomonas sp. Marseille-P4677 | reverse complement strand
GTATGTAGACCAAATGTAAAATTGCCAAGAGACATAATAAGTAAATATATAAAAAAGAAAATATATGCTATTCTATGTATGGTTCTATATTTCTTATACCCTTCCATGATAATTTAAATTTAACAGGTTATAAACTATAAGAAATCCGAATTTCTTAATAACTTCTTTAGATAATGGGTCCTTCCATACGCAATCCTTTCTTTACGTTCATTTTCATATATAAGTAAACATAACCCTTTAAATACAGATTAGCAAATAATTTAGGGAATCTTTAGCATTTGATATACTTATCGGTACTCGATTGATTATTTTTTTCAACTGTTTTTATAATAAATAATTTTTTTATTGTATATTGCATCTAACAATTATTTAAAATACATAAAACTGCTACATGAAAATAACTACATTCTTTTGAAAGGCTACCAATAAAATTCGGACATACAGATGCAACTTTTTTTAGTTTCATGTGTCTTATATATAAAGGAAAGATATAAAATAGATTTATCATTATCACATTGATATATATTTTTAATACAACGTTATGAAAAAATTATTTATGAGCTTTGTCATGCTAACAGTAATGGCTACAGCTACTATTCACGCACAAGACATTATCATTAGTCAACAGACTGCAAGTTCAATTGAAAAAATCAAAGCAAAAGCTGCAAAAACGGCCGCCGATGCAGATAAAAAGATGCAAAAGGATATAGAAGACGCAAAAAAACAAATAGAAAAAGACATTGAAGATTCGGCAAAGAAAGCTAAGGAAGATGCTGAAAAAAACAGGAAGAAAGGTGAAGAAAATGCGCGCAAAAAAGGAGAAAAAGCTATAGCTAAGGCTAAAGAAAAAGCAGAAAAAACAAAGGTAAAAGCTCAAGAAAAAGCCGATAAAGAAATAGCTAAAATAAGAGAAAAAGAAAAGATCGGTTTATAATGTAAAATACTCAAAAAACCTCTTCGCCCAAAACCGGAGAGGTTTTTTATTTATGGTACAGGGTCATACCCATGCCCTCCCCATGGATTACAACGTGCTATCCGCTTTGTTGCCAGCCAGAATCCTTTAAAAGGTCCGTGTTTTTTTATAGCCTGTATAGCATATTCGGAACATGTCGGCGTATAACGACATGAAGGAGGCAACATCGGCGAAATACTATATTTATAGAAATAAACAGGAAGTAAAAGTATCCACGATAAAAACTTTTTCATAACTCTACCCTTCTTTTTTTAGTCTATCAGACAAGATAGAGATTGTTTTCAAAATGGATTTCTCTATATCGGCATATGTAGGTAGTTCGTCTTTAAGATAAAGAAAAGCTATATCCATGCGTATATTTTTCTCACTGAGTAATTCTTTTATTGGAAGTTTATTTAAACGATAAGCTTCCCTGACAAGACGCTTTACCCTATTGCGTTTTACCGCACGTTTGAATTTCTTTTTTGAAACACTAATGAGCAATGATGCAAATTGCTTACACTCATCCGGTTCTGCTTCGATCCGATAAACTACACGTAATGGATAAGCTATAAATGATTCTCCTTGAGAAAAAAGAGTATCTATAGACTTTGTACTACATAGTTTCTCCTCTTTCGAGAAAGTATTTTTTTGTATCGAATCTGTATTCATTTATCTTATAAAGATTATAGTTGCAAAGGTAGGAAGTTTTCGTCTTGAAATTAGTATAGTATCCTTTTTATTTGAAAATGTCATCACTACAAACATTCAAACACAATATTAATTATCAACATATTAAAGTAGAATTAAAGAATATAGTAAAATAAATTATCTTTTCACTGTAACTTTTTACAATTCGCCTTCGTCATATCAATAACAGAAAAACAACAAGATATGACAACTCGAATATTTATACTATCCATATTGGTTGCAATTGTTTCAACCACCACCCTCGCTCAAGTAAATGTATCTGGTAAAATAGTAGATACTGATTCAAATGATGCCATTGAGTTTGCTAACATTGCTTTACTTCAGCAAGATTCATCATTTATAGCAGGAGCCTCATCCGATACACACGGTATCTTTGCATTCAACAATATACCAAATGGTAATTATATTTTATCGGCTACATTTGTGGGTTATACAAAAACCTACATCCCTGTCAGTAACTTAGATAAGAGTACGGATCTTGGAACCATAACTCTCAAGGCATCCGATATAGCGCTAAAAGATGTCACTGTGACAGCAAATGCTGTAATACAAAAAGCTGATAGAAAGATTATATTACCATCCGATGCACAAATAAAAGCCTCGAATAGCGGTGTAACTTTGTTGCGTAATCTACAACTATCGCGCATTATAATCAACCCTATTACAAATGCGATAAGTGTTCCGGGTGGAGATGCGGTTCAATTACGCATCAATGGTGTAGAAGTTACTATTGCCGAAATAATAGCTCTACAGCCGGCAGATATCCTTCGTATAGAATATCATGACGATCCCGGGATGCGCTATAATAATGCAGCAGCTGTAATCGATTATATTACCCGCCAAAAAGAATCGGGAGGTAATGTTTCGACAAATCTCTCAAATGTACCTTTTGATATGGACTGGGGTGAAAACTTCCTGTCGACTAAAGTCAATCATAAAAAGTCGGAGTTCGGATTTAATACCTATTGGTCACGCAGAGGAATAGACTGGACTCGCGAAAATAAAGAAACCTTCGTATTTCCTGGCAAAGTACTGGAACGTAAGGAGAAAGGTGAACCAACGCGTTTTAAGGATAACAATCTAAATATGGCATTAAACTATAGCCTGAACGAAACAGATAAATATCTATTCAATGCAACACTCAGATATAATTATCAAGATACCCCTAATCAGTTTTCAGACCGTAAGAGTACAATCCATTCATCCGATAACCCTCTTCCATTATTGATTACAGATCATTCTACCTGGAGAAATAATAGCCCATCATTAGATTTATACTATCAGCATAATCTAAAAAACGATCAACTAATTATCCTTAATGCTGTTGGTACTTATCTTGATTCGCGTTCGTCACGTTTATATCAGGAGCAAAGAGGAAACGAGTTATCTACAGATATATTGTCTATTGTATCAGGTGATAAATATTCTTTTATAGCCGAAGCCATTTACGAAAAGAAAATCGGTGAAGGAAAACTGTCCGGAGGACTGAAGCATACACAAAGTTATACCCAAAATACCTATACCGGCAATATCGGAACAAATGTGAACCTAAATTTTGCCGAAACATATGGATACGCAGAATATCAACTACGCAGAAATAAATTCAACTATACTTTTGGATTAGGTGTTATGCGCTCATACAATAGTCAGGGAGACAGCAATAACGAAAAGTATATATTCCGTCCTACTCTACGTGTTATCTACAATATCAATGACAATACTTATATTCGTTACAATGGATACATTTCCGGATACTCTCCGTCCCTATCCGATCTCAACAATGTAGAACAAGATATAGACTCATTACAAATACGCAGAGGTAATCCAAACCTACAGACTGTTTGGTACTATACAAACACATTGAATGCAGGCTTTAAAAAAGGAATATTCGGAGTTGAATTCTTTATGCGATATAGCTATGACCACAAACCGATTATGGAACAAATAACACTCGAAGAAGGGAAATTCGTACGCACAAATATTAACCAAAAAGGATTTCATAGAATCAACTTAGAAACAACATTCAAATTAAAACCATTTGGAGAATATTTGACTTTGAGCGTTTCACCAGGATTGAACCGATATATAAGTTATGGAAACGATTTTACTCATACGTATAACAACTGGCGCATACGTGGGGGATTGACCGCAAATTATAAAAAGTGGATATTCAGTGCTGAAGCATGGACTCGTTGGAACGACTATTGGGGAGAAACACTGAATATAGGTGAACGCCTACATACTGTTTCGATTGGATATAATACAGAAAAATGGAGTCTGGGAATAGGAATGTTTAATCCTTTCACCCGAAGTTATTCATTGAGTAATCAAAACTATTCCAGATTGACACCAAATATTTCGGACGTATATACGAATAATCTAGGGCAAATAGCCGTTATCAACTTTACATTAAATTTGAATTTTGGCCGTCAATATAAAGCTGTAAACAAGCGATTAGACAATAATGATACAGATGCCGGAATTATGTCCGGTTCGAAAAAATGATATTAAGATTGACTTAATATTGATTGTGTTTACAAAATTGCCTCTACAGACGAGATGTCGTGCAGAGGCAATACTTATATATCTTATAAGACAGAGTATATCTGTTAAGCTATAAGAGTAGTATGTTAATTTTCTTCATCGTCCGAGAACGAATGATTTCGATTATTCTTTTGTTTTACTGTTTGCCACTCAGAATCGGCATCACTTCTTTCTGCTCCTTGACCTAAATTCAATTCAAGGGAGAATAGACTCTCATCCAATTCCAACATTTGCTTCACCGAGACGACACAAGCGTCACTCTCTGTAAAATCCTCATCACTAAAAAATTGCCAATCTCCATCTTCATCATAGACTACATAAGTTATCAAAGAATTGGCATCTAAAACATACCGGGTGGTTACTACAGGTTTATTATTGGGCTCTTCACAAAATTTCATATCCGCTTACTTTACTGTTTGTGATCATTGAGTAAATATAATACTGTTTACTCTTATATCAAGATATCCACTTAATAAAATTCTATAAGAAATGCAAAAAACCAACAGAAATAAATAATATGAAGTTAAGTATGCCAGCTTTATAATAAAGGTCAATAAATATTATTCAATCATAGCCAACAATTGCAGCAGTCCATTATTAGAAGCACGCATAATATTAGCTTCCCTGAACTTACCCAGTTGATATTTTTTTGTCACACATTTATCCTTATAGGTAGTACAAATCCACACTGTGCCAACAGGCTTATCGTCTGTACCTCCATCCGGACCGGCAATACCAGTTGTCGCGATAGAACAGTCCACGTTCAAGGCTTGCTGAGCACCTTTAGCCATTTCGATAGCAACAGTTTCACTTACTGCCCCAAAACGGTCCAACGAATCTTGAGAAACATGCAATATATTTACTTTTTCTTCATTAGCATAAGAAATCACAGAACCTTTGAAGTAGCGGGAAGCTCCGGGTACCGAAGTTATAAGGTGTGCTATTTTTCCACCTGTACAACTTTCGGCTGTACCTAAAGTCAACCCTTTCTCAAACAAACGCTCACCGAGTATATTTTCAACAGTAATATCACTTTCTGCAATAATAGCATCATCCAAAAGCATAGTTAAACGCCTTACCTGCTCGTTCATTTCTTGCAAACGGTGTTCACCTCTGACAAACAAACGTAATTTCATTAAACCTGGAGATGGCAGATATGCCAATCCGAAACCATCCGGCAAGTTATTTTCGAAATCGGCAATATACATAGCCAAAGCAGACTCTGTATATCCTCTGACTATAAATACACGTTTAAGATAGGCATCAGGATCATATTTAGCCTGCAAGCGAGGCATTATTTCATTTTCCATCACATATCTCATTTCATATGGTACACCCGGCATAGAAACCAATACTTTGCCCATATAATCGAACCATGTAATAGGAGCTGTACCTACTCTGTTTTGAATTACCGTACAGTTTTTAGGTACATAGGCCTGATTGCGGGTCAATTCATTAAGCGAAGTAAAACTAGATATAACATTCTGAATATTTTCTAGTACCGAATCATCAAAGACTAAGGTTGTTCCAAAATAATCGCATAATGTCTTCTTGGTAATATCATCTTTTGTGGGGCCTAATCCACCAGTCATCAGAATTACATCTACACGAGTAAATACATCGTCTATCGTAGCTTTGATTTGCTGGGCATCATCACCTATCGACAACATTTCTTGAACCTCGAAGCCTGCAAGGGTTAGTTTTTCCGCGATCCATGCAGAATTAGTATCGACTATTTGCCCTATAAGTATCTCATCTCCTATTGTTACTATCGCTGCTTTCATTATATAAACATTTATACAAACGGCAAATTTACAAAATTGTAGATTGATTAATTAACAAAAAGAAGGCTTAATTTCTAAATTAGACATTTAGAATAATAAGCCTTTATAAACCAACAAACTATATACTTTCAAACTATCTGATTTAAAGCATACAGTTTATTTTATTAGTCTCTTTTTATCTATAACTTACTTCAATACTTTCAGTAATTCTGGCAGAAGTATTGATATAAAGTTTTCAGTTTGAGCTGTATAAAAGTTACCATCTACTTCGAACTGCCCATCAGTAGCTATTCCTTTCTTAACGGCAGGTTTACCATAAGGATGTATAGCTAGTTTCTTTCCATCCGCTATTCCTACAGAATCGAATATTAAGGCGGCAGCACAGTGTCCTGCAATAATCTTCCCTTTATCTCCAAATGCTTTTAATACAGCCAGAATATCCTGATTGTATTGTTTATCTATATTGTTTTTGAATGTTGGAACCGCATCTCCACATGCAAAAACAACAGCATCGAATTCATTTTCTTTCCCCTTCAAGTTAGCAATTACATCATCTACAATAAGTGTAATACCCGAATTGGTTTTAATCTCTTTAGAATCAGCAACCGCATAAGTCTTATACGAAATACCATTTTCGAAAAAGGTTTCAAGATACTCGAACAAACCTTTTCCATTTACCGGATTTACCGCCAATACTGCTACTTTCTTTGACATAATATAAATCTTTTTAATGAAACAATAGTTACTTTTAGTAAGTTTATTATTTTTGTATAGCAAATATAACTATTCAATGCTTGATAAACAAGAAGGAACATCTTGTTTAGATACTAACAAACTGGTAAGTAATATTGATTTATAAGATTATAAAAATTAACAGAAATGCAAAGTTTTTTACCAACAGAAGATTGTCCTGTTAGAAATGTGCTGAACAGACTCGGAGATAAATGGTCCATGCTTGTAATCATTACTCTACATTCAAACGGCATTATGCGCTTTAGCGACATACACAAAACAATAGGCGATATTTCCCATCGTATGCTGGCTGTTACTTTAAGGTCATTAGAAGCGGACGGACTGATACGCAGAAAAGTATACGCAGAAGTTCCTCCACGTGTCGAATATAGTCTTACAGAGATGGGACATAGTCTTATTCCACATTTGCGTGGACTGGTGACATGGGCTTCTGAATATTTGGCACAAATAAGAGAAGTACGTAAGGAGACGGAAATCTAGCCCATTACACCTCTTTTTTCAGAATCAAAACCCTGTGACTAATAATCGTCTGGCAGCCTTTATTCCACATTTTTGATATCGGTTATAGGCTGCTGCTGCAGCTTCTCTGATTTGCTCATCACTCTGACCATTTATATATGCCATAACTGCATCATAGACTGTATAAGCTTCGGCACTCATAAGATGAGTAGACCAAACCAAAGGCTTTGCTTTGGCTGCATACAAATATGGAGAGAAATACTGCTTACTGGCACAAGCAATAATGATAGCATCACGTTGTTTTCCATCCTTATTTTGATAGATATTTGACAACTTAAAATCCATCAAACCATTATGCCCAACATAAGATACTAGCCTGGCATTCCCATTAAGTCCTAGGATAGTCGAACCGACCATCAAAGTATCTTTTTTTACTCCGGCACAGGAGTTAAGAAAATCCTCAGTACATCTCTTTATATATTGCCCATTATAAGCATCAGCTACAAGATAGTAGTTCTTTATTTTGTGTTTGAATACAATTCGCTCGAGACGTATACTATCAACCTTGTCCCGCCTTACCTCTTTCCAATCAGCACTTTTCCTGAACATAGTACGCATGCCATAACCACAACCCCAATATAGATTAGAATTGGGATCCTGCCCGTTACCAATACCCTTGGGGACCTTTACTATACCTTGGTATTTATTGTCGCAAAGAGCAACCATCACATGAATCACTTGCCTTTCTTGAGCGAAGAGAGGAAATAATAAGAAAACCAGAATGAGACCCAGAAACAATTTTTTCATATATCTAATCTATTACTTGTTTAGTAATAGATATAAAAAATGAATATATTCCATAAAAAGATAAATTATTGTTGGAATAGAAAACGATGTAATAATGAAATAAATACCTTTTGAGCAGACCCTTGCCGTCTGACCATCTTATTCCAAACAGGTTGAGTATATTTCAACTCATTTCCTTTATTATCCTTATAAACCATATTATCAAAAATATCCTTCGATAAAGAGGCAGATTCTCTCTGATTATTCTTGAATTGCTGATGACCAAAAATATCGATACTGTATTCCTCTTTGTAATCTCTCAAATCTTGAGTTTGATCTATCATCAGAAAAAAGACCTGTATGTCATTATTTCCGGAATCATTCATTATTTCGGCCCAATATTCTTTCGAATATTTTATTTCGTTTCCCCTACTATCTTTATAGATACCATCATCAAAAATATTTTTTGATAAGGAAGCCTTTATTCCTCGATTGCTTTCATACTGCAAGTCGCCATGAATATTACGTTTATATTCTTCTTTACAACCGCTTTCTTTTCCCAAAGTACTTGCCAACCATTCCAAGACATAATACTCATCGTCGTAAAAGTCATAAAAAACTACTTCCCATATACCCTTACCATATGTGACTTTATTATTTCTGTTGTCCTCATATATTTTATCCCCAAATATATTTTCACTTAGGGTAGCCTTTAGCCCTTTACTGTCTTCATATTTCAGATCGCCATGTATATTGGTCGTAATATTTACTCTGCGATTCTCTTTAGCAGGCCTTCTTTGGGCCAATAAGGTTAAAGAAGATATAGCAACCAGTATTAAAAATAGATATCTTTTCATAATGATAAGTATTTCCCCTTACTCGAACATAAGGTTATAGATTAAATATTATTGAAGGACTATTCGGCAAAACACAACTACCTTTAAATAGCTGTATATTAGCTTATAAAATCATTATACACCCTTTTAATTTATCAAAAGGTAACAAAAGTGACAGATTCCGCACCTTTTTTCGTTGTCACTTTATATCTAGAATCAGATAACAAACAGAGGTTCCTTATCCTCCGATTATACTGTGAAATATAGATAAATGAATTCGAAACTGTCAATTAGATATACAAGATAAATAACATATTAATAAGACTGCTATTTATCTTAATAGTTTAATACTGTAAAGATCTTATTTTATCAATTTCTC
>NZ_JAEPKU010000015.1 GCF_016652235.1 Dysgonomonas sp. Marseille-P4677 | reverse complement strand
GTCTAATATTTAATACAAAATTATGATATATTTTGGGATTTTAATGTAGATTGAAACTCTATCCATCTTTTACTTTTATGTAAGGATAAGTAAAAACTATTGTTGTTTCTAGATGTTAACATATTTTAGTTTGACATAGTTCTTTAATAAATGTACTATTTTTGAAAGTTTTATATATAATTACACAAGTAAAATAACTTTTTTATGAGAAAGTATCTGAGACAAATATTTTTTATCGTAGTTATATTTGTTGCAAAAGACATTTATCCCAATAAACCACATATTATTAATATATACCGAGAGAAATATCATGCCGATAATAAAAACTGGTCGATAGGTCAGGACGAACGTGGAACGATGTATTTTGGAAATGATGTTGGCTTGTTAGACTTTGACGGAGTAGAATGGAATCTGAATCGTCTTCCTAATTCATTAGTCCTTAGATCTCTGGCTGTTCTTTCTCACAAGACGATATTCACAGGAAGCTATGAAGAATTCGGGAGATGGGATAGAGCTATTTCCGGTAAACTCGTCTATACATCACTGAGTGATAGTTTAGATAAAGCTCTTTTCAAAAATGACGATTTCTGGAAAATATGGATTGCCGAAAATTGTGTTTATTTCCAGTCATTTTCTTCTATATATATGTATGACTATAAGACAGTGAAAAGGATACCGTCAGAGAAGGGTTTTCTCTTCCTAACGAAGGTGAGAGATGAATTTATTGTGCAACAAATGAGAGGAGCTTTATTTCGTCTAAAAGATCAGAAATTGTCAAAAATAGAAGGCAGTGATATTTTCAATGATACGGATGTCAGGGTTATATTGCCCTACCTTAGAGATAAATATCTGATAGGAACAACAACGAAGGGCATTTATTTATATGATGGAGTTCAATTTACAGAATGGAATCCGAGTCTTTCTGCCATAATGAATTCGAAGGAGTTGAATTGCGGTTTATTAAGTACAAAAGGAACATATTATTTAGGTACCATTCTGGATGGAATATATGAAGTAGATATTGAGGGGAAAATAATAGATCATATTTCTTCAAGAAATAATCTTCAAAATAATACAATACTTTCCCTGTCAGAGGATAATCTTGGTAATATCTGGGCTGCTTTGGACCGAGGGCTGGCATATATTCAGTATATAGAAAATATGAGTTGCTATACAGATCCCGGAGGAAGTACGGGTGCGGTATATTGTGCTGCTTTATGGGGTGATAGATTATTTGTAGGAACTAATCAAGGCGTATTTTATATTGATAAAGACGGTCTTAACAAGCCAAATGCTTTAGCTAATATGAAATTGATTGATGGTACTCAGGGACAAACATGGAATCTGAAAGTTGTTGACGATGTTTTATATTGTTCACATAATAGAGGCTTGAAAGAAATTCGTAAGAATCTGACGGTTGTTGATGTCGGGAAGGTTGGTATAGGTGTATATAATTTGTTCGAATCAAAAATAAAAGACAAAGATTATTTTATATTATCTACTTATCAATCAATACAGATATTAGATCCAAGAACAAAAGAGATATTAACTCCTGGGCAAATATCGGAACCTATAATAAATGCTCAGTTTGATCATTTGGGAAATCTTTGGCTTGAGCATTTTAATAGAGGTGTATATCGTTGCAAATTGGAAGAGGATTTATCAGGGTTTCGAACTTTCTCTTATTATGGAGGAAACAATAAAGATAGCTTACCTTATAAACTTAGAATATTCAAGGTCGGAGGGCGTATTATGCTTCTTGGTAACGACCAATTCTATACATATGATGATATTGGGAATAAAATAGTACCAAGTACTTTACTCAACAGGTGTTTCGAAAATATAAAGAATATCAAACAAATAATACCTATTGGAGAAGATGTCTTTTGGGCTTTAACAACAACTTCTATTTATAAATTCTCATTCGATGGTTACGACGCATCTATTCTCGAGAACTATAATTTGGGTATGAATTTATCTATGGTTAATGCTTATGAGAATGTAAGCATATTAAATAATTCAACTAGCCTTATTTGTCTCGATAATGGATTCCTTTTATATAATAATGGTACTGATAAAAGAGCAATAAATTTATATAAAGAGCTACCTACTCCATATTTGGAGTCGTTGCAAACTTCAAATATGGCAGGAAATACAGATTATGAAAATTTATTAGAGACGCCTCAGATTTCTTACGACTATAATACTTTACAGTTTAGTTTTTCTTCGAATAATGCCTTTGCCTCTAATCTGTCATTTCAGTATATGATAGAAAATGTAGATCTGGATTGGTCAATACCCCAAAGGATTAATAGTGTGTCTTATGCACGTTTGCCTTCCGGAGAATATACATTTATGGTACGCACAGTAGATCACTTAGGTAACTACTCGCCTTCTGTTTCATATAAGTTTGTAATATCTCCTCCTTGGTATTTCACTGTTTGGGCATATATATTGTATATAGTGTTGATTATTGTGATATTGTATGCTGTATGGATGCTGATATTGAGGCGATATAGAAATCTTCATCTACAGAAAATAAGATTGAGAGAAACAAAGCGATTAAGAACTTTAGCCGGAGAACTTCAGCAAGAAGTAGATCAGAAAAATGCGGAATTATTTACGCAAACATCTTTTATAATCCAGAAGAATGAGTTAATACTTAAGGTTAAAGATATTGTTGATGAATTTTATGCTAAAAATAAAATTAATTCTTTACTGCCATTGTATCAAAAAATAAATGCTTTGCTCAATAATAATATGAACTCTGAAGATGATTGGAAAATGTTCTTGATAAAGTTTGAGGAAAAGCATACAGGATTTTTCAAAAAAATGAAAGCTTTATATCCTCAGTTAACTAATAACGATCTTCGACTATGTGCCTGCCTTAAACTAAATTTGGAGACAAAAGAAATAGCATCATTAATGAATTTATCAGTAAGAGCAATTGAAAATAGTCGCTATCGTTTACGCAAAAAGTTAAATATTCAGCCTTCCCAGAATTTAAATGAGTTCTTTTTGAGTATAGATTGAGTATATATTATTTTGTTTATATACAATGTTTTAATTTTATTTGAGAGGTGATAATGAGGTAGTGGTACTGTTAAAAAACAAGGGCGTGTATTTAGGGTGTATTAACTTTTTAAAACACTTTTGTCACATTCTCTACATTTGAAAGAAAAATCTAGTATCACGATCCGATTAAAATACAATGGTAAGCTTAAGTTTATTTTTATAAATAAAGAATAACAATAAATATACCTTAACGATTCCAATAATTGCCATTTCGATTTCTATCCGTCGTCATAGTAGATTTTATTTGAGAGATGTGTTTAAATAAAAAGTAAAACTATGAAAATTAAACCTAAAAGAACATTTTTTACAATGGGAACAGGTTCTTTTCTTATGAAGGGATTCTTATTCCTTACGTGCTTTCTTCTAGCAAGTACTGTAAGTATTTATGCTCAAAACAAGACGATCTCAGGTAAAGTTACTGATGCCGTCAACGAACCGCTGATAGGCGTAAGTGTAAAGATACAGGGAACTACAGTCGGTACAGTCACCGATATTGATGGGGCTTATTCGCTATCAGCCAAATCGAGTGATGTTTTGGAGTTTTCCTATATAGGTATGAAAACTCAACTTATTACAGTTGGTACTCAAACTTCGATTAATGTGACATTGGAAGACGATGCCCAGCTACTTAGTGAAACAGTTGTTATTGGTTATGGTAGTGCAAAGAAGCGGGATCTAACAGGTTCTATTGTAAGTATAAAAGCGGATGAGATAGCAAACAAGCCTTCTGCTAACCCATTAGCTTCTCTACAAGGTAAGATCTCAGGTGTGCAGGTTATCAATACTGGTAGAGCTGGTCAAGATCCAGAGATTCGGATAAGGGGAACAAATTCAATAAATGGATTTACTCCATTATATGTTGTTGATGGATTGTTTAATGATAATATTAACTTCTTGAATCCATCAGACATTGAGTCTATGGAAATTTTAAAAGACCCTTCATCTTTGGCTATATTTGGGGTACGTGGGGCTAATGGTGTTATTATAGTAACAACTAAGAAAGCCAAAGAGGGACAGACTCTTGTTAATATTAATACTTCTTTTGGTTTTAAAGCTGTAGTTGATAAAATTAAATTAACTAATGCTGCCCAATTCAAAGAATTGTATAACGAACAATTAACGAATGAAGGTTCTTCCCCTTTCGATTTTTCTAATTGGAATGCAGATACAGATTGGCAAGATGAAATATTACAGAATGGTTTTATTACTAATAACAATATTAGTGTTACGGGTGCCGGTGAGAAAAGCCGATTCTATATGGGAGTAGGTTATTCTTCAGAGCAAGGTAATATTAAACATGAGGAATTTAGTAAAATTACAGTTAATCTAAGCAGCGATTACAACTTAACAAAAGATATTAAGATTGGATTCCAATTTAACGGAGCTCGGATTTTGCCACCGGACGCAAAAGATGTACTGGGTGCAATACGTGCGACACCTGTGGCTCCTATTTATAATGAAGAATATCAGTTGTATACAACGCTTCCTGATTTTCAAAAAGCGCAAATTAATAACCCGATGGTTGATGTAGAATTGAAGAAAAAAACTACAAGAGCAATTAACTATAGAGGTGGTGGTAATGTCTTTGGAGAAGTTAATTTTCTTAAAAACTTTAATTTCAGAGCAATGTTTTCGCTTGATTACAGATCTGATGATAGCCGAAATTACACTCCTATTATGAATGTATATGATCAAGGTATTACAACAGGAGAACCTATTCTTACATTAGGAACAAAGAAAACAGCTATATCTCAGACTAAATTGAATGAGACAAAGGTTCAAAGTGATTATCTATTAACATATACTAATAGCTTTGGAGGTCATAACGTTACGGCAACAGGAGGTTTTACAACTTATTATAACAGTTTGTCCAGTCTTACTGCTTCTCGAGGACAAGGAATGGGATTGCCGATTGCAAATAATCCAGACAAATGGTATGTAAGCATAGGTGATGCAGATGCCTCTACAAACGGTAGTGAGCAATGGGAACGTACTACACTTTCGGGATTATTAAGGGTTCTGTACAATTATAAGAATAAGTATTTGTTTAACGGTTCCTTCCGACGAGATGGTTCTTCTGCATTCTATTATACAGGTAATCAGTGGCAAAACTTTTACTCGGTAGGAGGTGGATGGGTAGTTTCCGAAGAGAAATTCATGGAAAATACTAAATCTTTTTTAGATTATTTAAAAATAAAAGGATCTTGGGGTACTTTAGGAAATCAAAATATGAGTATGGCCTACCCGGCAGAACCTATCTTAATAAATACATCTTCTGCTGTGTTTGGTGACAATATTATACCGGGATACTCTCTTAAATATTTACCAAATCCAAATTTGAGATGGGAAAAGGTAGAAGCATGGGAAGCTGGCTTGGAAGCATATACTCTAAAAAATAGACTACGTTTCGAAGGAGTTTATTATAAGAAAAATACAAAAGACCTATTAGCTACAGTTCCTGGTATTGCCGGTACTACTCCTGGTTTAGGAAACCTCGGGCAGATGGAGAATAAAGGGGTTGAACTATCTCTTTCTTGGACCGATAAATTAGGTGACTTTACTTATGGAGTGAGTGGTAACTTGACTACTATAAAAAATAAAGTTCTTTCATTAGTTCAGTCAGGTTATACTATTATTGATGGAGATAAGAGTGTATCTCATACTATAGCAGGGTATCCGATTGGATATTTCTATGGTTATAAGGTCGAAGGAGTTTATCAATCGTTGGACGATATTGCTAACTCTCCTGAAAACAAAGAATATAAAGTTACACCAGGAGACCTTAAATTTGTAGATGTTAATGGAGATGGAGTTATTACAACTGCTGACAGAACTATGATTGGTAATCCAACACCTGATTTTACATATGGTTTCTCGGTTAATCTAGGTTACAAAAACTTTGATTTATCAGTTGATATGATGGGGGTACAAGGAAATGAAATATATAGGACTTGGGACAATTACAACTGGTCTAAATTTAACTATTTGGCTGCTCGTGTAGACAGATGGCATGGAGAAGGCACTTCTAACTCAGAACCATTATTAAACACAAAACATACTGTAAATAATGAAAATTCTGAATATTACATTGAAGACGGAAGCTTCTTTAGAATAAGGAATGTACAGTTAGGATATACTTTTGATACAAGCATCTTACAAAAAATCAGAGCGAGAGCATTGAAAGTTTATGTAAATATTCAGAATCTAAAGACTTGGAAACATAATACGGGTTATACTCCGGAAATTGGAGGTTCTGCAACGGCATTTGGTATCGATAAAGGTACATATCCCATGCCTGCAGTATATACATTCGGTCTGAATCTTACATTTTAATTAAAAACGATATATAAATTATGAAACGAATAATTAATAAATATATATGTGGAGTGGTAATTGCAGCATCTGTTTTGACTTTTACAAGCTGTAATGATTTCTTGGACAGAAGTCCACAAGGAAGCCTCACTGAAAATGATTCTCCCGAAGGTGGAATGGAAGAGGGAAAAGTGTTTAGCATATATGCGCAAATGAGGAGCTATAATATTACAGCTGGTATCCCTGCATTTGCTATACATTGCTTTCGTTCTGAAGATTCAGAAAAAGGAAGCCAGGCTTCAGATGGAGCTGATCAGGCTGTTTTCTTTGATGATTTTAATTACACAAATAATAATGGTGTAGTAAGTGCATACTGGACTCACAATTATACTATCATTTATAATTGTAATACAGTAATAACTAGTATCGAAGAAAAAACGAATCCGGGAGAACTAGATCTTATCAACTTAGCGGAGGCTAAATTTTTTAGAGCTTATTGCTTCTTTAATTTGGTAAGAGCATTTGGTGATGTTCCAAAAATTGATTTTAGAGTCGATGACGCAGCGCAGGCTAATATTCCAAAATCATCGGCCTTGGAAATTTATCAGCTGATTGATGAAGATCTGACTATTGCTGAAAAATATTTACCGATAAGCTGGGAGTCTAAATACATTGGACGCCTTACTTGGGGAGCGGCAAGATCTTTGCATGCAAGGACATATATGATGCGAAACGATTGGGCTAATATGGCTTCCGCAGCTAAAGAGGTTATTAATTCCAAAGTATATAATCTGAATACACCTTATGATAAGGTATTCACCGATGAGGGTGAGAATTGTGGAGAGTCTATTTTTGAATTACAATGTACATCTACAGCTGGAAAACCAGCTGATCTCGCAATTGGTAGTCAATTCTGTGAAGTCCAAGGCGTGCGTGGTTCTGGTGAATGGAATTTAGGATGGGGTTGGCATATGGGGACTAAAGAAATGGGACTTGCTTTTGAGTCTGGAGACCCACGTAAAGATGCAACTCTTCTATATTTCAGAAAGCCGGGAGAAGAAAAAACTCCAGAGAATACAAATACTCCATATGGAGAGTCTCCAGAATCATCAGCAGATGGTGCTTATTTTAATAAGAAGGCATATACTAATCCTTCGAAGAGAAAGCAATATACTAATGGCGGTTTTTGGGTGAATATTCGTCTTATACGTTATACAGATGTTCTTCTGATGGCTGCAGAAGCTGAGAATGAACTCGGAAATACAACAGATGCTCTTAATTATCTAGAGCAAGTAAGAGCTCATGCGAGAGGTACTAATAGTTCTATTTTACCAAAGGTAATAACAACAGATCAGATAGAATTGAGAAAAGCAATTCAGCACGAAAGAAGGGTTGAATTAGGTCTGGAATTTGACCGTTTCTATGATTTAGTACGTTGGGGTATAGCGAAAGATGTATTACATGCTGCAGGTAAAACAAATTATCAGGATAAACATCGTTATCTTCCTATTCCTCAGGTAGAAATAGATAAATCGAATGGCGTTTTGATACAAAATCCAGATTATAATTCATAATTGTTTGGTATCACTATATTTTCATAGTAAGGGCTATCCAGGTAGCCCTTGCTAATTATTAAATTAGGTAAAAGGATGAAAAGGTTATTGATTGTAGCACTGAGCTTAGGTATCTTAAGCTTAAGTGCTCAAGTAAAAAGTTCGGTGTCGGAAGACCCTAAAATGGACAAGTTCATAAACGATTTAATGAAAAAGATGACCATTGAAGAAAAGATTGGTCAACTTAATTTGCCCAGTTCCGGAGATATTACAACCGGACAAGCAAAAAGTAGTAATATCGCCGATAAAATAAAAAAAGGACAAGTCGGAGGGTTATTCAACATAAAAGGCGTTGAGAAGATTAAAGATGTACAACGTGTAGCTGTAGAAGAAAGCCGTCTTAAAATACCTTTGATTTTCGGAATGGATGTAATCCATGGTTATGAAACAGTATTCCCAATCCCATTAGGGCTATCTTGTTCTTGGGATATGGCTGCAATTGAGCAATCAGCAAGAGTTGCAGCAGTAGAAGCCAGTGCCGATGGTATTTGCTGGACGTTCAGCCCAATGGTAGATATATCAAGAGATCCTCGTTGGGGACGTGTTTCGGAAGGTAATGGTGAAGATCCGTATCTGGGCGGACAAATCGCTAAGGCGATGGTTCGCGGTTATCAAGGTATAGGTGATAAAGCTTACTCTTCTAACAATCAGATTATGGCTTGTGTAAAACACTATGCACTTTATGGAGCAGGTGAAGCCGGTCGTGATTACAATACAGTAGATATGAGCCGTCAACGCATGTTTAATGAGTATATGTATCCTTATCAAGCTGCGGTAGAAGCAGGCGTTGGTAGTGCAATGGCTTCATTCAACGAAGTGGATGGAATTCCTGCTACTGCTAATAAATGGTTGATGACTGATGTTTTACGTAAGCAATGGGGGTTCAGCGGTTTTGTTGTGACCGATTATACAGGTATCAGTGAGATGATCGATCACGGTATCGGAAACTTACAGACTGTTTCTGCTCGTGCCCTGAAAGCCGGAATAGATATGGATATGGTGAGTGAAGGTTTCCTTACAACTCTAAAGAAATCATATGATGAAGGAAAAGTTACAGAAGCAGAGATAAATGCAGCATGTCGTCGTATTCTTGAAGCTAAATATAAATTAGGCTTATTTGCTGATCCGTACAAATATTGTGATGTCAATAGAGCTAAAAAAGAAATATATACAAACGAACATCGTGCTGTAGCCCGCAAAATAGCATCAGAAAGTTTTGTGTTGTTGAAAAATGCAAATAAAACATTACCTTTAAAGAAAGAAGGTACTATTGCCCTTGTCGGTCCTTTGGCAAACTCAGGATCTAATATGCCCGGAACTTGGAGCGTTGCGGTGAATTTAGATAAACCTAAATCTTTATTGGATGGATTAAAATCTGTAGCAGGTAATAGCGCAAGTATAGTATATGCGAAAGGAAGCAATCTAACTGCTGATCAGGCTTTAGAAGAAAGAGCCACTATGTTTGGCCGGTCTTTAGGTCGCGATGACCGTACAGAAGAGGACCTGAGAAATGAAGCTTTAGAGATAGCAAAGAATGCTGACGTTATTGTGGCGGCTTTAGGCGAATCTTCAGAATTCTCAGGCGAATCTAGTAGTCGTACCGGAATAGGGATTCCTGATGTGCAACAACGTCTGTTAAAAGAACTATTAAAAACAGGCAAACCTGTTGTTTTAGTTCTATTTACAGGGCGTCCTATGACTTTGACATGGGAGGACGAAAATGTTCCTGCTATTCTTAATGTATGGTTTGGTGGTAGCGAAGCTGCTGAAGCTATTGGAGATGTGTTGTTCGGAGATGTAAATCCAAGTGGAAAACTAACAACTACTTTTCCTCAGAATATAGGACAAGTTCCACTTTTCTATAATCATAAGAATACAGGCCGTCCGTTGGGCGAAGGTAAGTGGTTCGAAAAGTTCCGGAGTAATTATTTGGATGTATCTAACGAACCGCTTTATCCATTTGGTTATGGATTAAGTTACACAACATTTGACTACAGTGATGTAAAGCTTACCTCAACCACTATTGATGCCAATGGCGAGTTGACGGCTAGTGTGACTGTAACTAATAACGGTACTGTGGATGGATCTGAAGTTGTTCAACTTTATATCCGCGACTTAGTAGGCAGTGTAACCCGTCCGGTTAAAGAACTGAAAGGTTTTGATAAGGTATTTATTAAAGCCGGGGAGTCTAAGATTATAGACTTTAAAATTAATTCTGAAATGTTGAAGTTTTATAATTATGATCTTCAATATGTATTTGAACCAGGGGAATTCGAGGTTATGATTGGAGGAAATAGTCGAGATGTAAAATCAGCCCGATTCACGCTAAATTAAAAATAAATACTTTCTAAAAAAGAGGTTGTCTTATTTGAGAAAAAATGTACAATCTCTTTTTTATAAAAATAAGTATATATGAAAAAAATACAGACTTCTATTATATTATTTGCTTTACTGATTGGTATTGCAGGATGTAAAGACAAAGCTACCAGTAGTAAACAAACAGGAGAAACTGATCTGGTTGAGATATCAGATGATGCACTTCTCGATAGTGTGCAACGCAAAACGTTCTTGTATTTCTGGGATGGGGCAGAACCAACCAGTGGTATGGCTCGCGAACGTTTCCATGTAGATGGAGAATATCCTCAAAATGATAAGAACGTTGTCACCTCAGGTGGTAGTGGATTTGGCATAATGGCTCTGATTTCAGGGATCGAACGAGGGTATATCACTCGCGAGCAAGGATTGGATCGTATGACCCGTATTATAAACTTTCTGGAAAATGCAGATTCTTTTCATGGCGTTTATCCGCACTGGTGGTATGGTGAAACCGGAAAAGTAAGAGGCTTTAGCGATAAAGATAATGGAGGAGACCTGGTTGAAACTTCATTTCTTATGCAAGGATTGTTGGCTTTACACCAATACTATGTAGATGGGTCGGATGGGGAAAAAGCTTTAGCTCAGCGCATAGATAAATTATGGAAAGCTGTAGATTGGAATTGGCATCGTAACGGAAAGAATGTATTATACTGGCATTGGAGCCCTGAACATTCATGGGAAATGAATTTTGCCATTCGCGGATATAATGAATGTCTTATAACATATATTCTAGCTGCTTGTTCTCCTTCGCATGGTGTGCCTGCAGAAGTATATCATCAGGGGTGGGCCGAAGGAGGCGCTATGATTGCGCCGCACGAGATGGAAGGCTATAAGCTGAATATGCGTTATCAAAGCATAAGTGGCGCAGGTCCTTTGTTTTGGGCACATTACTCTTTCCTCGGACTTAATCCGAATGGACTGAAAGACAGATATGCAGATTATTTTGAGGAAATGAAGAACTATACGCTTATCAACAGAGCTTACTGTATTCGTAATCCGAAAGGTTATAAAGGGTATGGTGAAGATAGTTGGGGATTATCAGCAAGTTACTCAGTCAAAGGATATGCAGCTCACGAACCTAAGGAAGAAGGAGATCATGGTGTAATTTCACCTACAGCGGCATTATCCTCTATCGTTTATACACCTGAGGAATCAATGAAAGTGATAAGATACCTCTATAGTAAGGGTGATAAAATAATGGGGCCATATGGATTCTATGATGCTTATAGTGAAACCGATAATTGGTATCCACAGCGTTATTTGGCCATAGATCAAGGGCCAATTGCAGTGATGATCGAGAATTATCGTTCTCAATTATTATGGAAACTATTTATGAGTCATCCTGATGTACAAAGAGGGTTGAAAAAGCTAGGCTTTGAATCGCCTTCATTAAAATAAATACTTGAAGCTAAGGGGAAATTTTATAGTTTTCTCTTAGCTTTACGTTATAAATCATAACATGAAAAAACTAATATTACTCATATCGTTATTTGTCACAGTTATTCAGCTATCTGCACAGCAAAAAACATATTGTAATCCTGTAAACCTCGATTATGGTTACGGACCTATACCAAACTTTACTACATGGGGTAAACATCGCTCTACAGCTGATCCTGTAATTGTAAATTATAAAGGAGATTTTTATCTTTTTTCGACCAATCAAAACGGTTATTGGTGGAGTAGCGATATGTCTGACTGGCATTTTGTTTCTCGTCATTTCTTAACACAAGAAGCTATTGATGCCACACCCAACAAATGGGACGACCTTTGTGCTCCGGCTGCTTGGGTACAAGGAGATTCATTGTGTGTATTCGGGTCTACTTATTCGCGTATTTTCCCTATTTGGGTTAGTACCAACCCTAAAGGGAATGAGTGGAGTAAGGCGGTAGAGCATTTCGATATAGGAGGGTGGGATCCCGCTTTCTTTATCGATGACGACGAACGCCTGTATATGTATAACGGAAGCAGTAATGTATACCCGCTATATGGTATAGAATTAAACAGAACGACTTTTCAACCTATAGGAACACGTAAAGAACTTTTATTACTAGACGACCAGAAAATCGGATGGCACCGCTTTGGTGAGCACATGGATAATACATTTCTTAAGCCATTTATGGAAGGAGCTTGGATGACCAAACACAATGGAAAATATTATCTTCAGTGGGGTGGCCCGGGAACAGAATTTAGCCATTATGGAGACGGTGTAGCAATAAGTAATCATCCACTTGGAGAAGATAACCATTTTCAACATGTATCCTTGCCTTTCAGCATGAAAGCCGGAGGGTTTATTCGAGGGGCAGGACATGGTGCAACATTTCAGGATAATTGGAAGAATTATTGGCATACCTCGACAATGGTTATCAATGTCAAGAATAATTTTGAACGTCGTATCGGTATCTGGCCTGCGGGTTTTGATAAGGACGATGTGATGTATTGTAATACTGCGTTCGGTGATTATCCTCATTATTTGCCAACGGGGAAAGCGGATCATCTGAAAAATCAGTTTACAGGCTGGATGCTTCTAAATTATAATAAACCAGTACAAGTGTCTTCTACACTAGGTACTCATTATGCAAATAATTTGGTAAATGAGGATGTAAAAACGTATTGGAGTGCCAAAACAGCAGATAAAGGCGAATGGTTGATGACTGATCTGGGAGAACTATCTACTGTAAAGGCTGTTCAGATTAACTATGCCGACCAGGATGTTGAGTTTTTGGGAAAACAACACGGGATTTATCATCAATATATTATTTACTATTCGTTGGATGGTAAAAAATGGAATGTATTGATTGATAAGAGTAAAAATAAGAAAGATGTACCTCACGATTATGTAGAGCTTCAAAAGCCGGTGAAGGCACGTTATTTGAAAATGGAAAATATACATATGCCTACAGGCAAGTTCGCTATTTCGGGATTTAGGGTCTTTGGTTTGGGGGCAGGGCAAAAACCTGATGCGGTAGAAGTGTTTATGGCTTTACGTTCTGATGAAACAGACAGGCGTAATGCTTGGTTGAAATGGAAACCTGTTGAAAACGCATATGCTTATAATATCTATATAGGGCAAGAACCGGATAAGTTATACAATTGTGTAATGGTTTATGATGTAAATGAATACTATTATCCGGGTATGGATAGAACAAAGCCATATTATTTTGCGATAGAAGCAATAAATGAGAATGGGACTTCTACTTGGACAAGAGCTGAAGCCCTCTAAAAATAATAAATTATGAAAAGAACATTATTAATCTGCTGTTTTTTACTTTGCGCAATTTTTAGTTTCGGGCAATTTAAGAACGCCTCATTTATGGTAAATGGATTTACTTTACCATACCAGGTAATGTTTCCGGATAATTATGACTCTTCTCGTGAGTATCCTTTGCTTGTCATGCTGCATGGAGCAGGGGAGAGGGGAGATAATAATGAGGCTCAACTTACGCACGGGAAGCAGTTTCTTATAGATAACTTCCTTTCCGATTATCCTGCCATTGTTATAGTTCCGCAGTGTCCGGCAAATAATTATTGGGCAAATGTCGTAAGACATCAGATTGATAATAAGATGACGTTGACTTTTGGCCTCACCGACCAGCCAACACAGTCTATGTCTACACTTATGTCACTTATTCAGGACTGGTTATCTTCGGGTAGGGTGGATATAAGTAGAGTGTATGTAGGAGGCCTTTCTATGGGAGGTATGGGGACATTTGAGCTTTTGTGGCGTATGCCCCAAACTTTTGCTGCGGCATTTCCTATTTGCGGAGGCGGAGATGTAAATAAACTGTCTCTTTATGCAAAGAATACTGCTGTGTGGATTTTTCATGGAGACGAAGACTCGGTGGTTCCTGTCCAAAATTCCAGAGAAATTTATTCCCGTTTGAAAGAACTTGGTTCCGATGTCGAATACACCGAATACAAAGGTGTTAACCATGGTAGTTGGATAAATGCTTTTCAGGAAAAAGAATTAGCACCGTGGCTATTCAAACATAAAAAATAAATTAATCAATTAGGTGTTAGGTTATTTTCTTAGGTAAGGTTAATTAAAGGTTGGACTGTTATTCAGTATGAATAATCGGTTTATTTATTAGGTGGTTGAAGACTGCATTTTGACTTTGTCATTATGCAGTCTTTTGTGATTTTTTATAGAGCCTTTACGACATATATGTATATATAAATTCAAATACTACAAAATGAAACATTTAGAAAAAGCTTTAACACCAGGTAATCAGTTTTGGAAATATATTGTTGTATTGATAATCTCTTTCTTTCTAGCTAGCCTTGTCGGATCAATACCATTGTATATCGTCCTTATTTATAAACTTATACAAAGTGGCGGAAATTTAATTGAATTAGCTAATTTTTCCGATATATCTGCTTTCTCATCAATTGGCATATCATCGAATGTGGTTTTATTCCTGATCATGTTACCACTTGTTTTAGGTGTTTTTATTCTTTTTCTGTTTGTAAAACTTTTCCATCATCGGACATGGCAGGAGATCATTAATGGAACAAAAAATGTTCGATGGAGAAGGGTTTTTGTCGGAGCAGGAATGTGGGCTGCTATTCTGGCTGTGAGTTTGATTATAGACTATATCATCGATCCGTCAAACTTTGTTTGTCAATTTGATATAATCTCATTTATACCGTTAGTATTTATATCATTACTTATGATTCCTCTACAATCTAGCTTCGAAGAATTGGCTATGAGAGGATATTTTGCTCAAGGCATTGGAGCCTTAACTAAAAATAGGTGGATGGTAATGATTATACCTTCCGTTATTTTCGGACTTTTGCATGTTGCTAATCCTGAGGTAAAGGAATTTGGCTTCTGGATTATGATGCCTCAGTATATACTTATGGGTATGATGTTCGGATTAATAAGTATTCTCGACGATGGAATAGAATTGGCTATTGGAATACATGCCGCAAATAATGTGTTTATTAGTTTGTTTACCACGCATGCCGCTTCGACTTTTCAGACAGACGCTGTATTTAGTATACAGGAAATGAATCCGTATAAAGAATTGATCTCACTGGTTATATTTGGTTTAATCCTTATTTTATTCCTTTATAAGAAGTACAATTGGAGTTTTTCGACACTTAATAAGAAAGTAGAAATAGAAGAATAAATATCGGCTTTCACTTAAAATTCCCTACTTTTGCATATATTTAAAAACGTAATTAATTGTGATTTCAGTAGAAGGCCTGACGGTCGAATTCGGTGGATTTACACTCTTTGATGACATATCCTTTGTCGTAAATAAAAAGGAACGGATTGCTTTAGTAGGAAAGAATGGTGCTGGAAAAAGCACTATGCTCAAAACGTTTGCAGGGTTGCAAGCTCCTACTCGTGGCAATATTTCATATCCTAAAGATATAACTATCGGCTATTTGCCGCAGCACATGACACTCAAAGAAGGTAATACTGTCTTTGAGGAAGCTTCATTAGCTTTTGAACATATTCAAAAAATGGAAGCTGAGTTGAACGAAGTGAACAAACAGCTCACCGAAAGGACAGATTATGAATCGGATGCATATCATAACCTCATAGAAAAATCGACTCATCTCCACGAGCAATTTCTTATGTCGGGAGGCAACAACTTTCAGGCCGAAATAGAAAAGACGTTAACTGGATTGGGCTTTAGTCGCAAAGACTTTGAACGTCCTACCAGCGAATTTAGCGGGGGGTGGCGTATGCGCATCGAATTGGCGAAATTATTATTGCAACGCCCCGATGTGTTATTACTCGATGAGCCTACCAACCATCTGGATATAGAATCGATCCAATGGCTCGAAAACTTTCTTGCCACACGTGCAAATGCCGTAGTATTGGTTTCGCACGACAAGGCTTTTCTGGATGCAGTTACCCAACGTACCATTGAAATCTCTTTGGGGCGGATATATGATTATAAAGTGGCTTATTCGAAATATGTAGAGCTACGAAAAGAGCATAGGGAACAGCAAATGCGGGCTTTTGAGAATCAGCAAAAACAAATACAAAAAACGGAAGAGTTTATAGAGCGTTTTCGTTATAAGGCAACTAAAGCCGTACAGGTACAATCTCGTATAAAACAATTAGATAAGTTGGAAAGATTAGAAGTGGACGACGAAGACAATGCTATGTTGAACTTGAAGTTTCCTCCGGCTCCACGTTCGGGCTCTTATCCTGTAATAATAGAAGATGTTGAGAAAAGTTATGGGGAACATCTTATATTTAAGAATGTTACACTAACTATCAATAGAGGAGATAAAGTAGCATTTGTCGGTAAAAACGGGGAGGGTAAGTCCACCTTGGTTAAATGTATTATGGACGAAACCGATTTTAAAGGAAAATTGGAATTAGGACATAATGTGAAGATTGGTTACTTTGCTCAGAATCAGGCTCAGTTGCTGGATGAAGAGAAGACGGTTTTCGAAACCATCGATTATGTTGCAGTAGGCGATATCCGTACGAAAATACGTGATATACTCGGAGCTTTCATGTTTGGCGGAGAAGCCTCCGACAAAAAGGTAAAAGTACTATCGGGAGGAGAGCGTAGCCGTTTGGCCATGATTCGTTTATTACTGGAACCTGTGAATTTGCTTATTCTTGACGAGCCAACAAATCATCTTGATATGAAGTCGAAAGATGTTTTGAAAGATGCTTTGAGAGAGTTTGAAGGTACAGTAATTGTTGTTTCCCATGACCGTGATTTTTTGAATGGGCTGGTCGATAAGGTTTATGAATTCGGTAATCAGCAAGTTAAAGAACATCTTGGCGGCATATATGAATTTCTTGAGAAAAAGAAAATGGATAGCCTCAAAGAATTAGAAGTGTCAACAAATACACCTCAGAAGAATCAGGTTCAGGAAAAAGTAACAGAGCAAGAATCGGTTAATAAACTTACGTATGAAGAGCGGAAGGAGTTAAGTCGGCAGATAAAGCGAATTGAAAAACAAATTGCAG
Source organism: Dysgonomonas sp. Marseille-P4677 (assembly GCF_016652235.1). Taxonomy (GTDB): domain Bacteria; phylum Bacteroidota; class Bacteroidia; order Bacteroidales; family Dysgonomonadaceae; genus Dysgonomonas. The sequence goes on along the minus strand of NZ_JAEPKU010000015.1, from coordinate 34,106 downwards.
ATGTAGAGAAGGTAATCGAAAATAAGGAGACTGAAATTGCCGAAATAGAGAATAAACTTGCCACACCTGAAGGGGCTTCCGATACTTCTCTTTTCGAGAAACACGGTTTACTCACAAAAGAGTTGGAAAGCGATATGAGCAAATGGGAAGAACTAACTATAGAGCTGAGTAATATGAACGATAATATTTAGTAAATGTTATTAGAAATCATTGCTTTTATCTATAGTCAAAGTAAGTGTGTTTGCTTCAGGTAGATGGTATACAGTATATTAAAAACAATCTAAAAGTGTAACTTTTGTCACCTTTTTTTACAAATTGAGATATGAAGTTCAAAATTATATTATTGATATACATGTTACTTTCATTACATGTTATGGGGCAGGAAATAGATGAGAATATACTCGAAAACCAGACTTATATCGACCGAATGGCTTATTTTAGAAACAATCCGTTGAAGCAAGGGCAGATTGTTTTTCTCGGTAATAGTTTGACCCAAGGAGGTAAGTGGGATGAGTATTTTCCTATACAGAAACCTGCAAACAGAGGGATTGCAGGCGATAACACGTTAGGTATCCTTGGCCGTTTACATGAAATTATAGAAGCCAAGCCAAGTAAGCTTTTTATTTTGACCGGAATTAATGATATTTCGTTAGGCAGATCAAACGAAAAGATAATGATTGGGATTAAATCAATCATATATCAGGTGAAAGCAGGCTCTCCTACAACTGAAATTTTTGTACAAAGCTTATTACCTATCAATAATGAGAATAATAGATACAAGAGGTTGTTGAATAAAGAAAAGCAGATCGAACGTTTAAATAAAGATATTCATAGATTTTGTAAAGAAGAGAATATAGTTTTTATAAATTTATACCCCTCTTTTCTTATCTCGAAGCGAAAGCTGAATGCGAAATATACCGGTGACGGTCTACATTTGAACGAAGATGGCTATACTATTTGGATAGAAAAGATCAGAACAATTATAGAATAAATAAGAGTTTACGTATGAGAAGAATTTACTATTTACCAATTGCAGTATTTGCTTTTGCTACATTTAGTTGCAAGGATAAAACAAATACAGAAAAAACAGAAGAGGTGAAAAATTTCGACATTGCTAATTTGGATACAACGGCTATCCTGGGTAACGATTTTTATCAATATGCCACTGGAGGGTGGGCAAAAGCCAATCCGATAAAGGATGAATATGCGCGTTATGGCTCTTTCGACCAATTAGCGGAGAAGAATCAGGAGCAAGTGAAGGAAATTATTGAAGATTTAGGCAAGACGACTCATAAAGAGGGTTCTATTGAGCAAAAAATAGGAGACTTGTTCGCTATGGGGATGGATAGCGTAACCCTAAATTCGGAAGGAGCAAAACCAATAGCTTCAGAATTAGATGCGATTAAAAGTGCTACTAATGTTGCCGATATAATCAGACTGGCCGGGGAAATAAGAAGATATGCAAATTCTCCTTTCTTTGGCTTGTATGTTGGTGCTGACGATAAGAATAGCTCCATGAACCTTGTACAGTTGTATCAGGGAGGACTAGGATTGGGAGAGCGCGATTATTATGTTGCTCAGGATTCTACGTCTATTGCTCTTCGCAAAGGATACCAAAATCTGATTAAAGTACAATTCGTAAATGCCGGGTATAGCGAAGCTGAAGGAATAAAGGCTGCTGATGCAGTTCTTAAGATAGAAACAGCCTTGGCTCAAGATCATTTCAAAAAAGAAGATACTCGCAAACCTGAATTGAACTATCATAAAATGAAAGTTGAAGACCTTAATAAGTCTGTTGGCAACTTTGATTGGACTGCATTCTTTGATGCTGCGGGTGCCAAAGGGTTTACAGAACTAAATGTTTCTCAGGTGAAACCGATAACTACTGCTGTAAAACTGATACAGACCTTACCTTTGGATGAGTCCAAAGCATATCTTTCATGGTGTGTGATAAATAGTGCCGCTTCTTATCTGAGCGATGAATTTGTTGATGCTAATTTCGATTTCTATGGAAAGCAACTAACCGGACGTAAAGTATTACAACCAAGATGGAAACGTACTGTAAGGACAGTTGATGGAGCTTTAAGTGAAGCTGTAGGGCAGATGTATGTAGCTAAATATTTTCCCGCCGAGGCTAAAGATAGAATGATTAAGTTAGTGAAGAATCTACAGGAAACATTGGGAGAACGTATAAATAATCTTTCTTGGATGAGTGATGTGACAAAAGAAAAAGCTCAAGAAAAGCTAAATGCATTTACAGTCAAAATCGGTTATCCTGACAAATGGAAAGATTACTCGACACTTGAGATAAAGAAAGATTCTTATTGGGCTAACATTGTTAGAGCAAGTGAATTCGACTATACAGAGATGATCAATAAAATAGGTAAACCGGTCGACAAATCAGAATGGCATATGCCTCCGCAAATGGTAAATGCTTATTATAACCCAACTACTAACGAGATATGCTTCCCTGCCGGTATTTTACAGCCTCCTTTCTTCTACCTTGATGCTGATGATGCTGTAAACTATGGTGCTATTGGTGTTGTTATCGGTCACGAGATGTCTCATGGTTTTGATGATCAGGGTAGTCAATATGATAAAGACGGTAATCTTGCAAATTGGTGGACTGCTGATGATTCGAAGAAGTTTACCGAACGAGCTCAAGTTTTGGTTCAACACTTTAATAAAATAGAGGTGCTTCCAAATGTATTTGCTAATGGAGAATTTACATTAGGTGAGAATATAGGAGATTTTGGAGGTCTGCAAATAGCTTACAATGCTTTTGAGAAGACAGAACAAGCCAAGACAGGAGATCAAATTGATGGATTTACACCGGCTCAGCGTTTCTTTCTTTCTTATGCAGGAGTATGGGCCGGAAATATACGTGATGAAGAAGTACTTCGCCTCACTAAAATTGATCCACACTCACTTGGTAAGTGGCGCGTGAACGGTACATTACCTCATATAAATGCTTGGTATGAAGCATTCAATATAACCGAAAAAGATTCATTGTTTATTCCGAAGGAAAAACGTGCCGATATTTGGTGATTATTATCAGGTTGATATATAAAAAACAGGATGCTAAGCTATTTTAGCATCCTGTTTTTATATGTATAAGTAGGTTTTACTTATTTAATATATCTATTTGTTTTCTGACAGACTCTTCGTGTATTGCTTCTAATACTACTCGCATAAACTCCGGGTTCATACCCATCCCTTCTGCTTGAGCTATGCGTTTGTGAAGTATTTCGTCATAACGGTCTGTTTGTACGATGGTCATATTGTGCTCCTTCTTGAAAGTACCTATTTCGCATGAAATACGCATACGCTTTGCAAGTAATTCCAATAGCTGATCATCCAGTTCATCTATTTGTCTGCGTAGGGCAGATAAGTCTTCTGTGGATTGTTTGCTATCACGGATGATCAATCCATCTAAGATTTCATTCAATCTGATAGGGGTAATTTGTTGTGAAGCATCACTCCAAGCATTATCAGGATCGCAATGGCTCTCTATTATCAATCCATCGAAGTTAAGATCCATAGCCTGTTGCGAAAGCGGTTGAATTAGATCACGTTTTCCTCCAATATGACTAGGGTCACAAATGATTGGAAGATCAGGATAGCGGCGTTTCAATTCGATAGGTATATGCCATTGAGGAAGATTCCGATAAATCTTCTTATCATACGAGCTAAATCCGCGGTGAATGGCACCAAGCTTAGTTAACCCTACATTGCTCAGGCGTTCTAAAGCTCCTATCCATAACTCAAGATCTGGGTTTACAGGGTTCTTTACTAATACTGGAATGTCTACACCTTGTAGCGCTTCTGCGATCTCCTGTACAGCAAAAGGGTTAGCAGTTGTACGAGCACCGATCCAAAGTACATCCACACCATATTTCAATGCTTCATAAACATGCTTCTGTGTAGCGACTTCAGTCGATACATACATGCCTGTTTCCTGTTTTACTTTCTTTAGCCAAGCAAGGCCTTCGCTTCCAACACCTTCAAATCCTCCCGGCTTGGTACGGGGTTTCCATATGCCTGCACGTAATATCTTAATGCCATTGGCTGATAGTTGCTTTGCTGCATTCATTACCTGATCTTCGGTTTCGGCACTGCAAGGGCCTGCTATAACCAAAGGACGTTTAGGGTCTATGCCCGGTAGTAAAATTGAATCTAGTTTCATCTTTATTGGGTTTTATGATTATATTTTGTTATTATTTTGCTTCTCCATTTATTTTGACTAATCGGTCCATGTCATCGAATTCAGCTGATATCAGGCCTTCTCCTTTATTCGTTGTTAGCTTATTTCCTTCTTCTTGTATGCTATATCCTTTAGAATCCAGATAGTTCTTAAACGTTCTTCTGTGGTTTATAGCGAAGTTTGAAATTATTTCCGGATATATGCTTAATATGCGTAATTGCTCATTATAAGGTACATTCTCTATCGATTCATCTTTCAACGTAAGCAATAGGATACCGTTGCCATAGTTTCCTGCATAATAAGCGCTCGAATTAAATTCACCCGATGCAATTAATCCGAGTGCATGGACATCAGTTGGTTCCATGTTATATTCAGGCATAGTAAGGAACTCAATATTATAGGTTTCTCCTATTTCTTTTAGCCTGTTTGTCTCTATAAGTAGGCTGTCAGGAATATTAGAGGCTTCATTTGCCCATGCCCATAGCCATGTTCCCGAATCGAAAGAATAGGAGCCTAGTATCTGCATCGGGAACTTGAGTTCGTCACCGAAATATATAAGTCCGGTACTCATATCTATCTCCCAGTTATTTTCACCGATTATCTCAGCCAGATTGTATTGTTTCTCAAAAGCGATACCTGCATGCTTCTCTAGTAATGTGTCGTAGTTTACCATTTCCATAAGTTTGTATTTCAAGATTGTATCTTTTTTATTCTTTGTAATGCTTCTCTCAACATTTCTTCGTTGCAGCAAAGTGATATGCGAATATATCTATCTCCTTTATCTCCAAAAATGAATCCGGGTGTAAGAAATACATTTGCATCATATAATATCTTATCGGCAAGCTCTTCACTATTCTTGTAATGATCAGGTATCCTACCCCAAAGAAACATACCTACCTGGCTCTTATCAAAAGTGCAACCAAGCTGAGTCATTATATTTTCTGCATATTGACGACGGCTGGCATATAGTTCAATGTTATTCTTTTTGTGCCACTCATCCGAATTGTTAAGTGCAGCAACAGTCGCTAATTGCATTGGTTTTAAAATACCACTTTCTATGTTACTTAATACTTTTAATATCCATTGAATGAATTGAGGATTAGATGCTACCATTCCAATTCTCCATCCCGGCATGTTGTGGGATTTACTCATCGAATTGAGTTCGACGCAAATATCTTTCGCTCCTTCGATTTGCAATATGCTGATTGGGCTTTCATTTAAGATAAGGCTATAAGGATTATCGTGTGCTATGACAATATTATGCTTTTTCCCGAAGTCAACCAACTTTCTGAACAGTTCTAAAGAGCCATTTGCTCCGGTTGGCATATTCGGGTAGTTTACCCACATTAATTTAGTTTTGGATAGATCCATCTTTTCAAGAGCCTCAAAGTCCGGTTGCCAATCATTATTTTCATCCAGATTATAAGATTGAATTGTCGCACCTACCAGTTTGCTTACCGATGTATAGGTAGGATAGCCTGGGTTAGGGACTAATACTCCATCTCCCGGATTTAGAAATGCAAGTGATATATGTAGAATACCTTCTTTAGATCCTATTAATGGCTGTACTTCTTTTGCCGAATCAAGCTTAACTCCATACCATCTTGCATACCAGTCTGTAAATGCTTTTCTTAATTCGGGAATACCCACGTGCGGTTGGTAGCCATGTGTATCGCTTTTTGAGGCCGATTCATTTAAGGCTATAACAGTTTCTTCAGAAGGAGGCAGGTCGGGGCTACCGATACCCAAACTAATAACATTCTTGCCTGCGGCGTTCATTTCAGCTACTTCTTTCAATTTGGTAGAGAAGTAATATTCACTAAAAGTATTGAGGCGATCTGCCGGAATTATATTCATATATTTAAAGATTTCGGATTAATTGTTTAGCGATGTTATAATTCACTTTGTCTGCCTTCGGGATATTCTCCCAGTATCTGAAGTCCGCTAGTGAGAGGGCGAATTGCATCTAAAGATTGATGATAGCGTTCTAGGTCTGAAAATGTAAGATCTACATAAAACTGATATTCCCATTCGCGTCCAATAATAGGCAGCGACTGGATTTTGGTCAGATTGATACCATAAAAAGAAAATACAGAGAGAACTTTAGACAAACTTCCTTCATCGTGAGGTGTGGTAAATACAATCGATGATTTGTTCAAAACCTCGTCTATCTGAATCTCTTGTGTGATCCACTTATTTCCAAAAACAAGAAAGCGAGTAAAATTGTGCTTGTTCGTTTCAATTCCTCTCGCCAGTATATTAAGTCCATAAATTTCGGCAGCTCTAACACTACATATTGCAGCGGTAGCAGTCAATTGTTTTTCCGCAATATCTTTTGCTGCAAGTGCCGTATCTTCATGCTCAACTATTTTAATACCCGGTAATGTGTCTAAGTAGCTGGTGCATTGCATCAAAGCAATGGGATGAGATTGTACTTCTTTTATCTCATGGATTGATTGTCCGGGTAGCGCAGCGATACAGTGTGATATACGTTGCTTATACTCTCCGGCGATAGGAAGTTTGCTTTCTTTTAACAATTCGTAGTTACAAAGTAGGCTTCCGGCAATAGTGTTTTCTATAGCCATTATACCTATTGTGTTGGGATCTTTCCTTATAGTAGAAAAGATATCCCTGAATGTGATACATGGTACTATTTCTACTTCTTCCCCAAAGAAATTCTCTGCTGCAATACCGTGATATGCTCCTAATCCTCCTTGTATGGCTACTTTTTTCATGTTGTTATGTTATTCTCAAAAAAAAATCCTGTCATACTTGACAGGATTCTATATATCTGATTGTTTTACTTAACTTTCAATTTTCTCATACAAAATCCTGTTCTACCTTCTAAAAAAGTAAAAGTAAAAAAAGAAAAAGTATGTATAAGAAAAGTTCTTCATTCTAATAACCTTTGTTATGATTATAGATGCAAAAGTAATAATTTTTTGAATAAAACAAGCGTTTTGCTATCTTTTTATTTAATGAATAGTAAAATCGGGTTTATTACTGTTTCTAGAGAGAAATTATTTTTAGTTCTTAATATGAGAATACCTTCGATTTAAAGTATAGATAAAGGATTTAGAAAATAATAAACAAGATTCGATTTATTGCTCCTCCTTAATTATTAGTAGTTTCTCAAATTCCTCTCTACTTCCATTAAAAGCATTTAAGTCGACAGGGGTATTGATACCTTCGAGTTTTCCTTTGTTTGTAAATTGCCAAAACATCCAATTGCGCCCATCAGGGAGGTTAGGCTCGGATAGTATATCACGTATCCATATGGGATTTTCCGGGAATTGATTTATCAAATAGTTCTTATAAAACTCGTTCGTTGTGTAAATTATAACCTTTCTCTGATAGTGGTCCTCGATAATTTCGAAATATTTTTCTATTTCAGAGATTAAGTCTTCTTTACGATTTTCAATTGCACAGTTTCCCCCATATTCAAGATCGATAATAGGCGGAAGATCAATGCTGTCTTTAGGAACATAATGGATATAGTTGCGGGCTTGTTCCTCTCCATCTTTACAAAAGGTGAAAAAATGATAGGCCGCAACAGGAATATTATGATGGATGGCTTCTCTCCAGTTTTCTTGAAACATGGAATCTTTATGATTTCCTCCTTCAGTAGCTTTTAAGAATGCGAACTGAACAGCCTTTTTATCCAGTTTACCCCAATTTATTTTCTGTTGATGGTGAGAAACATCAATGCCTTGCACCGGATAATTCTCGAATGATGGATAGTTCATGCGGATATATCCGTTGGTAAAACCTATATATAGCCCTCCACAAAGAATGGCTGTCAAGGTGATAGTTATAAAGATGTATAGAACATGTCTTTTATTCATGACTAAGCATTATTTGGAGCGGCAACGAAGTTATAACTAATTTTTCTTTCTGCATATTATATTTTTCTATATATTTGAATTCTATTAACAATCTTTAAAATCATATACTATTATGACAGAATTAGACAATCCAAGTTATCAAGATCCTGCTCAACAAACTAATGCATGGGATAGCGAAGTGAAACCGGAAAAACCTAATAATAATCTAGCTCTAGCAATTATTGCAACAATAGTAAGTTTAATTACCTGTTGTGGTTGGGTAAGCTGTGTTGGGGTAATTCTCGGTATTATAGCTATTGTTTTCTCTACACAGGTAGATTCAAAATATTTTGCGGGCGATTATGCAGGAGCAGAAAGTTCAGCAAAGAATGCTAAATTACTGTCATTAATAGCTATAGGTACTGTTGTTCTTTCTATCGTTTGGATCATAATTTCTATTGTTATGGCCGGTGGTATTGCTGCTATTATGGAACAGTATGAAACAATGATGGAAGCATATCGTTAATCCTGAAAGTTTTATATCTATTATAAATGGGAAGGTAATTTCATCGGAATTACCTTCCTCTCTTTTATGAAGAAATATCTGTTACTTCTGCTGTCGATTTTATTTCCCTTTGCCATTGTCCTTGTCTATTATCTGTTTTATAATATGACAGGAGATAATGCACTTTGTAGCTTTCGAGAAATTACCGGATTGGAATGTCCCGGATGTGGCGGGCAGCGCGCCTTGCATTTACTCCTTCATGGCGATATATTAAATGCCTTTCGCTATAATATCTTCTTTCTTGTCGCTTTGCCTTTTCTTACTTACTTTTATTATATGGCTGTAAGGGTTTATATATTGAAACAAGAGCAATATCTAACGAGCTTTGTATTCTCATCAACTTTTGGATACAGCCTTCTTATATCAGTTATTTTGTTCTTTATTTTAAGAAATATTCCACTCTGGCCTTTTTATTATCTTGCTCCTCCTCAATAAAATAAGAGGAGAGGTAGACTCCCCTCTATTATAAAACTTTTTTGAATCTTTCCAGAAATACTTTTGCTTGTTCTATTGTCAGGCAAAGTGGAGGCAATAAGCGAAATACATTTGTTCCGGTAGCTCCAGTGAAGACTTTTTCTTCGTACAACAGTTTGCTCCGTTTTTCTTTAATAGGTTTGTCAAATTCCATACCTATCATTAAACCGCGGCCTCTGACTTCTTTTATCTGAGGGAATTTTCTGAGTTCATCTATCAGGAATTCTCCAACTTTGTATGAGTTTTCAATTAATCTTTCTTCTTTCATTATATCCAAAACAGCAATAGCTGCAGTACAAGCCAGATGGTTGCCTCCAAAGGTTGTACCTAACTGTCCGTATACAGCTTTGAACATAGGATTAATCAAGACACCAGCCATAGGAAAACCGTTTCCTATTCCTTTCGCAACCGTAATGATATCGGCTTCTATTCCTGTATATTGATGGGCAAAGAATTTTCCGCTACGTCCGTATCCCGATTGTATTTCATCAAGAATGAGGATCGTTCCGGTTTCGGTACATACCTTACGAAGTTGTTTCATGAACTCGTCATCCGGTATTTGTATGCCGGCAACTCCTTGTATTCCTTCAATAATTACAGAGCAATATTCTTTTGTTTCTAGTTCTTTTTTTACAAGATTGATGTCGTTGAACGGAACAAAGGTTACGTTCGTATTTTCGTTTACAGGTGCAGAATAGGCCGGAATATCTGTGGTGGCAACAGTTACAGATGTCCGTCCGTGAAATGCTTTTTTGAATGCTAAAACTTTTTTACGTCCATTGTGAAATGATGCCAGTTTTATTGCATTTTCATTTGCTTCTGCTCCTGAATTGATAAGAAATAGGAAGTAATCAGGATAACCGCATTGTTCCCCTAGTTTTTGTGCAACTTCTTGTTGAAGCTCATTTATTACAGAATTGGAGTAAAACCCAATTTTATTTAATTGATCAGTTATTTTTTCTACATAATAAGGATGTGTATGTCCTACCGAAATGACAGCATGGCCACCGTATAGATCTAGATATTCATCCCCTTTATCATCATATACATAGCAGCCTTCACCTTTTACTATATTTAGGTTAAATAGAGGGAATACGTCAAATAGTTTCATTTTAGTTTTCTTTATTTATATCGTTTATTATTTCTATCAGATTTTCTTTATTTATTATATACATACCCAATCTTACATCCGATATACCTTCTTTTAATTTATATGTATATTGGGGATGCCCGTTTTCTTCTAAGATTTCGAAATGAGCAAATTCGATACTTTTATTTTCCTGTAATTCTTTAGTGACCTCAACAATGTGAGATGATATAACAAAGAAGGAACTTTTTATATCGGTAAAAGCTGATACGACAGCCAATGTTCCATCGTAAGCATCTTTTACATTTGTACCTCTGAATAATTCGTCGAATATAACCAGCATATTCTTATTTGTTTTCAGTTTGTAGGCAACATTTTTTATCCTCATTACTTCGGCATAGAAATGACTATATCCCGAATTTAAGTTGTCGGAAATATTTATAGCAGTACATAGTCCGGATAATACACTTAACCTCATGACTGAAGCCGGAACAGGAAATCCTATATGGGCCAAATAAATAGCTAGCCCCATTGCTTTTAGAAAAGTTGATTTTCCTGCCATATTGGGGCCGGAGATGAATAGGAGGTTGGATGCTTGTTCAAATTTTACATCGTTTGCTATAGCATTAGTCACAAATGGATGATACAAGCCTTTTATATCAAAACAATTCTCCGAATCAGGTACAATTTTAGCATAGCTAAAGTTGTGTTTTATAGCTGCTTTTGCTACAGATAAGAAAGCATCATATTCATATATAAGTTCCAAAAAAAAGGAAATATCTTTCTTATGTGTTTTACGAAACATATAGTCTAAAGTAGACGTATCATAAGCTCTGATAGTATTTAACTTCAATACATCAGCATATTCTCCTTTAGAGAGTATTTTTGATAGCTCTTCATTATTTTTTTCTAAAAGCCTAGGGAGTTTATTTTTATCAGATATTTGAGTAATTATATGAAAGAATTTGTTGATCGATTTTATTAAATCGACAATTGACTCCACGCCTTTCTTTACAAAATAATATTCAGCATTAGCGCTTATTCGATCACTTATCATTCGTTCGATTGCCGTAAACCAGGATGGCGTGCGCGGTGGAAAATCATTATGCCTGAGGTAGTATTCGGCAAAATCTAAAGAATTCTTATCTACCCTCAGACCATCCGGATGATATTTCTGAAAGAAAGCAATTGTATCTGTTCGTTCGGTGATTGTATCTATGTCGGTCAGCGGATTTGACAGAAAGTTATAAAGCACTCTTCTACCACCATGACATTGGGTAAAATTGAATAGACTAAAAACAGATGTACCGTCTTTGACTGTATCAAAGATTTCCAAGTCTTTTAAGGTTTGCGAGTCAACTTCAAACTTCATATTATAATCCTTTCATATATTTAATTATGGTATCCATGGCGACATCCCAGTTGAGTCGGGTTTCAAAGTCATTGAATGCAGATAAAGATAATTTATTGTAATAATTTTTATCTGAATATGTATTGTATATGTTTTTTGCATATTCTCTTGGTTTGGCATCTAAATCGAGGATTATTCCATTTAGCTCGTTTTTTACAATAGAAGGAATTCCTCCTGTTTTGGCAGATATACAAGGGACACCCAACGACATAGCTTCACTAAATACTACGCCATAAGCTTCTGCTCTGGATGGTACAAATAAAAAATGACTAGATTGAATCAAGTCCTCTATCTTTTTTAGTCCGTCATTTGTAGCTTTACTTATAAATCCATGATTCTTGATATAAGGTGGGATTTCATTTATCGGAAGTTCGGGAAGACCCACCATATGCAATTCTGTCGGTAATCCCATATCATTTAAGATCTTCACCGCTTCAACAACAATGTCTGCGCCTTTTCGTTGCCATTCTACACCAAGAAAAAGAATTTTACATATTTGTGGATCTCGTTTTTTTATTATATCTTTTATATCATCTAATAATAAACTTCTGTGAATATTTGCTCCAAAAGGAACCACTTTAACTTTTTGAGGATTTATTCCATAGTCGTTTATAGCACTCTCAGCAGCCCAGTGTGAAGAATAGATGGCCAAGTTACAGTTTTCTAGCGATTTGCGTTCGGCTTTAATTCCTTCTTTGATATATCTGGAACAAGCATTGTCGAACCAATTATAATATCCGATCATAGACGAAAAGGTAGAATCTGTGTAAAATACTTTTGGCTGCTTTACATCAAGATAGGTTAATGGGATGGAACTTGGCGAAAATACTATATCTGAGGAAGAAGACATCCTTTTTATTATCTCTTTTGCATAACCTTTTCCTACCTCAGGAGACCTATCGGTATAGTAGACTTTATTACGATTAAATAATCGCCTTTTCAATTTGAGAGATAGGGGATTCACATCTTCCATATTAGTGATGTAGTCCACCGATGCTTTTTTTTCTAGGTTTTTAGCCATGAAAAAAACTGTTCCAGACCAGTATTTAATATCTATTGAAGGGAATGTTGTAGCAAAAGTTATGTTCATATGATCGTGTTTGGAGATAAGTTAAAATGCACTGGCTTTTAATCTTAATCCTGTTGTTTCTTCTAGATCGAAGATTAGGTTCATATTGTGTACAGCCTGTCCCGAAGCTCCTTTTACAAGATTGTCGATGCATGAAAGAATAAGTAACTTATTTCCGTGTTTTTCTAAATGCAGAATACATTTGTTTGTATTTACAACTTGTTTCAAGTCTATATTTTTTTCGGAAATTATAACAAACGGACTGTCTTTATAAAATTCCTGATACAGCTTGTAAGCTTCATCAATAGAATCATTATACTCAAGATAACTAGACACAAAAATACCCCGTGTAAAATTACCTCTAACAGGTATAAAGTTTATATCTTCATCAAAATCAGGATATAGCTTTTCTAAAGATTGACGGATCTCGGCCAAATGTTGATGTTCGAATGCTTTATATACAGATATATTATTTTCTCTCCAACTATAATGGGATGTTGCAGAGGATTTTACACCAGCACCAGTTGAGCCGGTTATAGCGTTTACATGTATTTCGCTATTTAATAGACCCGCCTTGGCCATAGGAAGTAGAGCTAACTGTATTGCAGTTGCAAAACAACCGGGATTAGCGATGTATGAGGCCTTTTTAATTTCTTCTTTATTCAACTCCGGCAATCCATAAATGAAATTATTACCTTCAGCTTTGTGGCGATAGTCTGTTGATAGATCAATTATTTTTAGATGTTTTGACACTTCGTTAGCTTCTAAGAATTTCTTTGTATCTCCATGTGCTGTACAGAAAAATAAAACATCTATTTTGTCGTAAGGTAGTTGATCGGTAAAGCTGATTTCAGTTTCACCCAATAATCCGGAATGTACATCTGTGAGTTTATTTCCGGCATTACTAGTGCTATTTACAAATACCAAATCTACATTCGGATGATTTATTAATATTCTAATTAGTTCTCCGGCAGTATAACCGGCTCCACCTATAATTCCTGCTCTTATCATATTATTTATTATTTCGGGAATTCTTAGAAATGTATCTTTATGGTTCTTAACTTATAGAGAAAACATCAATTTGTTTTCCATAAAAATACTTTATAAAATTTACCTGACTAGTATATTTAACTAAAAAGTGACAAAAGTAACAGTTTATTTGCGTTTTGTTACTGTTACTTTTATCTGCTAAGCCATTCTTTTATGACTATTTATATAGATAATTGGAAAATATATGTATTATTCTTTTCCGTTTTTCTTCTGAACACTATGGAATATTTTAGTAGGAATAGCATATATTTTAGTAAACCCTTTAGCATCATCAGATGTCCAGGCTTTATTAACTTCTCCGTACTCTCCAAAATCTGCTTTCATTAAGTCGAAGTCACTTTCTACGCCAATAAGTGTATAATGATATGGTTGTAATCTGATGCTTACACGTCCGGTTACGTTTTGTTGAGAGCTTGAAAGCATTGCTTCTATGTCCCGCATAACAGGTTCCAAATATTGAGCTTCGTGGAGGAACATGCCATACCAGTTTCCGACTTGATCTTTCCAGTATTGTTGCCATTTGGTTAGTGTATGTTTTTCCAACATTTTATGTGCATTGATGATAACCAATGGTGCAGCAGCTTCAAATCCTACACGCCCCTTGATCCCTATAATTGTATCACCGATGTGCATATCGCGTCCGATAGCATACGCAGAGGTAATTTCTTCTATCTTCTGAATAGCCGTTACTTTGTCTGCATACTTCTCACCGTTTACAGCGACTATTTCACCTTGTTCGAAGTCGAGAGTCAAAACTTCCGATTCATGTTTTGTCAATTGAGATGGATAAGCATTTTCCGGCAGCGTTTGTTCCGATTTCAATGTCTCTTTGCCTCCGATGCTTGTACCCCAAAGACCTTTATTTATTGAATATTCCATTTTTGTGAAATCAGCAACATATCCATGCTCTTTCAGATAGTTGATTTCATATTCACGTGTAAGGAGCATATCGCGGGTAGGAGTAATGATTTCAATCCCCGGTGCTAGCACATCAAAAGTGAGATCGAAACGCACCTGATCGTTTCCTGCTCCAGTGCTACCATGAGCAACGGCATCGGCTCCGATTTCTTTTGCATAATTGATAATGGCAATCGCTTGAAAAATACGTTCCGAGCTTACTGAAATGGGATATGTACCATTACGAAGTACATTTCCGAAGATCATATATTTGATGCTTTTTTCGTAATATTCTTGTGTAATATCAAGGCTAACATGTTTTGCTGCGCCAAGCTTATATGCTTTTTCTTCTACAACTTTGAGTTCTTCAGGAGAAAATCCTCCTGTATTTGCTATTGCTGTGTATACTTCATAGCCCAGATCAGCTGATAAGTATTTTGCACAAAACGATGTATCTAATCCTCCACTAAATGCCAAGACAACTTTCTTCTTCATTTCAATTGCTTTTTTAGGTCTTTTATTAAGTTTTTTATTTCTTTCTTTTCTTTCTGCTTTTCCGGATCGAAAAGCATGGCAGTACAGATACAGTATTTTCTGTCGGTGCGAGTAAGTATATCGTAGTTGACACACCCCTGGCAACCACGCCAGAATGATTCGTCATCCGTCAATTGAGCGAATGTAACAGGTACATAACCTAATTCTGTATTTATTTTCATTACAGCAGCACCGGATGTTAAGCCGAATACTTTTGCATCGGGAAACATCGCTCTGGCGAGAGAAAATGCATATTGCTTTACTTTCTTAGCTAAGCCGTGCTGTCTGAATTTTTCTACAACGATAAGTCCCGAGTTGGCTACAAATTGTTTGTTCCCCCATGACTCTATGTAACAAAAACCTGCAAACTCTTTACCCATGAGCGCTATGATTGCTTTGCCTTCTTTCATCTTCAGCTCCAGATATTCAGGGCTTCTTTTTGCAATACCGGTACCACGTACTTTAGCGGCGGCTTCTATAGTGTCTAAGATGGTTTGTACATATTCTAAATGGCTTTCATTAGCTATTTGTATTGTCAGTTGATCTTGCTGCTCCATTGGCTGTTTTAATACAAGTTCGTCTATATTATTCATTGTTACTTACTATTGGATGTTTTGTATAAATGTAGAAAGGGAAGCAATAACTTGCTCTCTGCTTATATTTTCTCTTGGAATCAGTAATATTGTGTCGTCACCCGCTACTGTACCTAATATATATTCCGATGCTTTACTGTCTATTTCGCTGGCAATGGCCATAGCATATCCGGGGCGGGTTTTCATCACGGCCAGTTGTCCCGAAAATTCGATATTGACAAATCCAATGGCCGAGAGATGAGACATGTCACTTTGATTGCTGTTTAATCCACCTGACATTTGATAAATATATCCGCCCTGAGATGTTGGTAATTTGATTATCTGAAGTTCTTTAATGTCACGCGAAAGAGTAGCTTGTGTAAGTGCAAACCCTTTTTCTGTAAGTATCTTAAGAAGCATGTCTTGACTACTGACATTTACTTCAGCCAATATTTCTTTTATTATTTTATGTCTATATTTTTTAGTCATTTATGTATGAATATGCAATTTTGATGCAAAAATATACATAAATATGCATATTCAAAACTTTTCCAGGATAAAAAAGTCTAAATTCTTAATAAGTACTTATTTCTAGGAGAAGTTAAGAGAGGATATATTTTACTTCTTTGAAAGCAAAACATCTTTCTTCTCCATCTTTAGTTTCTAGTACCAGTATTCCGGAAGGTTTGATATCTTTTATCCTAGCCGTAAAATTGGCTTTTCCATCATTGTATAAATGATAACCATTGTTGCGAAAAAGGATATTTTTATATTGTAGAGCAAGTTCTGCTCTATGTTGTTGTAGTCTTGTATAATAATCAAGTATATAATCTTGTATATCTTGTATCAGATATTGAATATCATAATTCTGTCCTGTTATTTGCTTCAGTGAAATAGGATTTGGAGCATTGCTCCTAAATTCAGTTTGGTTTATATTGATTCCGATACCTATAACAGAGACATCTATTTTATCATTTATCAATGTGCTTTCAATTAATATACCACATAATTTCTTGTCTTGCCAATATATGTCATTTGGCCATTTTATCGTAATATCATCGATGTGTATATTGTCGATCCTAAATCTTATATAATCAGCAATTGCAAGTGAAACTATTTGCGATAAGATGAATTGCTCGTTAGCCTTTATTCTTTTGGGGTAAAGAACAATACTGAATGATAAGTTTTTCTCTTTCTCCGATTCCCAACTGTTTCCTCTTTGTCCTTTACCAGCGGTTTGGAAATTTGTATATACAATAGTCCCTTCTTCTATGGTTTCTTCTACCAAAAGGTTTTTAATATAGTTATTTGTAGAATCGGTTTCTATGAGGTGTATTATTGGAGGCATTTTCGTTTTAGTAGCCGTTAAGTTGATTGTTATACTCTGCTTGTTTTGTCTTAGGTAGTTTTTTTATTACTTCATCTACTGAATGCTGAATGAGTTCTAAAATCATTCTATCGGGAACATCACTTTCTATGACAATTGTGTTCCAATATTTTTTGTTTGAATGATATCCAGGTCTAATTCCGGTATATAATTCGCGTAGATCAATGGCTTTTTCCGGGTCGCATTTCAGACTTAGCCAAAATTCACCATCCCGAGATTCTAGCCCCATGTATGCAAACATCTTATCCATTACTTTATACACCAATGTATCTTCTCCAAAAGGAAAACTCTCGGTTGCTCCTTTGATGGAAAGACAAGCTTCGCGAACTTCTTCTATATTCATAATGACTAATTTATAGGTGCTAAAAAAGCATCGTCGATATGCTCTATTTTAAAAGTTTTTCCAGTCCATATAGCCGAAATTATGTCAAAACGGGCTGGCATATCTATGTCGTATTTTTTGAGGTAGAAATCGGCAGCGGCCACTATTCTTTTTATTTTGTTATTAGAAACTGCCTCTTCTGGATTACCCCACCTATCAGAACTTCTTGTTTTTACTTCTACAAAAACGATATACTCTTCGTTACGGGCAATAATATCAATTTCGTATTTTTCGTTTATCCAATTACGTTCAATTATCTGATACCCTTCTTTCTGTAGAAAATCTACCGCGGTATCTTCTCCTTTTTTTCCTATGTCGTTATGTTCGGCCATATTATTTCAGAGAGCCGTAATTTGTTTTGTTTCTTTATTGTAAATAGGAACTAGGTTTACGGTATCCTCAGTCAGGCAATAATTTACAGAATCTTGCAGATTGTTAGCTTCCAGACGCTTTATATGTTCTGACCGATTGATGTATTCACGAACATCGGATTCAGCCTCCATCCACATAGAAAGAGCTACTTTAGCTGCATCTGAACTAATAGAGTATCCTTTTTGTAGTAGTCTCCAAACCAAAGCTCCTCCAAATAAAGTATCTTCTATATTGAAGCGGTTATTCCATCCTGAGCAAAGCACTATTACATCTTTTTGTTCCTTATTACAAAAATCAGCTATAATACTTATGTTTGAAAATGCCCCGATAATTAAAATATGCGCGTCATTTGCAGCTTCGATAGCCTGTGTGCCATTGGTTGTTGTAAAGACGATTTCTTTATCTTTTACTTTCTCAGGTGTGTAGTCGAACGGAGAATTGCCAAAATCGGCAAAATCACATCGTTTTACATTTCGTTCTGCACCGACCAAATATCCTTTTGCTTTATAATCCTGAGCTTCTTCGATAGAAGCTACGGGTATAATACATTTTGCACCATTTTTTAATGCTGCGCACATCGAGGTTGTGGCTCTGAATATATCTACAACAACGACAATTTTATCGTTGTTGCTTGTATAATAGGGATATAAAGCAGGGGAGAAGCAGACTTCTATTTTCATTCTTTTATTGCTTCTTTAATCCGAATTAGTTTAACCATCAGTCCTTCCAGTTGATCTAGAGGAAGCATGTTTGCCCCGTCGGATAAGGCGTGCGCAGGATCGAAATGTGTTTCTATAAATAAGCCATCTACTCCTGTCGCTATACCGGCTTTACACATTGTTTCTATCAGTTGGGGTTGCCCACCGGTAACACCTGATGCCTGATTGGGCTTTTGCAAACAATGTGTAGCATCTAGAACTACAGGGAAACCAAATTCTTTCATTTCGGGTATTCCACGAAAATCAACAACAAGATCCGAATAACCAAAAGATGTTCCTCTATCGGTGATGATAACATTATTATTGCCTGAGTCTACAACCTTCTGAGCTGCAAACTTCATTCCGTTTGGAGCCAAGAATTGACCTTTTTTTATATTGACGATTTTCCCGGTTTTCGCAGCAGCAATCAGTAAGTCGGTCTGGCGGCACAAGAATGCAGGTATTTGCAGTACATCTACATATTCGGCAGCCATAGCGGCCTCATTAGTTTCGTGTATGTCGGTAACCGTTGGTATACCAAAGGTCTTTCCTACTTTTTGCAATATTTTTAAAGCCTTCTCATCCCCTATACCGGTGAAGGAATCAACACGAGATCGGTTTGCCTTTTTGTATGACCCTTTAAATACATACGGGATATTTAGTTTATCTGTAATAGTTTTTATTTTATCTGCAATGCGAAGAGCCATCTCTTCTCCTTCAATAACACAAGGGCCTGCAAGCAGGAAAAAATTATCATTTTTCAGGTTAGTCAAATCCATATTATAAATAGTATTTTTAATTTCTGAGTATACAAAAGAATTATAGCCTTATTTAAGATTTAGCACCAATAATATTGATCTGTTATACTTAGCTAGCAGATCGCTTTGTGGTTTTAATCTTTATCAAAGATACAAATATTATGTTTTTATATTTGATTTTTGGTAAAGATAGTTTTGTAATACTAGTTCTAATTAGGAGATTATAAATAATGAAGCCCTTGTTAATCTGTCAACAAGGACTTCATTATTTATATTTAATATTTTACTTCTTGATATCACGATATATAATTTTACATTCGATTTTTTGAGATTGAGAAAACATTCGATTTTTCATATATATGTATGGTTCTCCGTTTTTTAATAGCATTAACTCTCTTTCTCTTCCGTTAAAAATACCATATTTACTCATTATATTTAATACATCTTGTTTGTAAGGCATATTACTGTCTTCGACTAATTTGGCTAAGCCATCCCAATCTTCACTGCTCCCTTTTATCCTAAAATAAGATTCAGGGATATTATAGGATCGTTGTAAGTAGTTCTTAAATACAGTTGCTTGTTTCTGTGTGAGTTGTTCATTGTCGAAATATATGCCGTCTATAGAGGTTATTGCATTGATATCTATTTTGATCAATGTAATTTCTTTATTAGCCATTATATAATCCATCATGTTTTTCAGATCATTCAGTTCTTGAGTATTTGCTACCTCTATAGCATTCTTATAGGGATATCTTAGACAAAATATATTAGATTTCAAGGAGTGGTTATCAGCAGTTTCTGTATTCGTAATATTTGGAGACCTGTTCGTTGTAATACCGATAGGCTGATCGTATTCTGCGGTAAGAGCTTTTTTTAGAGTTTCTGTATAATTATACAGCTCAGCTCCACCTATTCGGTTAAGATTTGTTTTTATAATTAGCTTGGAGTCTTCCATCCATGGCTCATAAGGAATATTCGTCCTATAAGTAATGTAGGTGGGACTATTTCCGTCTTTGAGAAAAACGTTTTTATCATTCGACCAATAAAATGTATAATTGTTGCCAATCATAATTATATTGGGAAGGATTGCCGTATTGGTTTCCGATTTAATAATAGGGGTTAGCGTTAAAGAGTCTCCCCGGTTTATGAAATAATCTCTTAGATATAGATGCATGCTTACATGTACATCTTTTTGGTCGAACTTGTATTCAACGTTCTTATATTTGCTGCTTTGCTGAGCGAATAAACCATGTTGAATACAAAATAGAATCAACAAGAGGTTAAAAATATTTCTCTTTTTCATGTTTTTTGCTGTAAAATAACCTTTTGCATTAATTATATCACTTAAATAATTAATGCTGTAAAAAATTAATAAAGGAAAAGAAGATTCATTTCTAGAATGAATTTGAATTTTAATTTGTCTTAACTTGTCTAATTACACCGCATAATATCTTCAAGTGCAAAGGTAATGATTTGTTTTAATAATATTTGTAACTTGAGAACCAAAAGGACTACATTTATTGTTATATAATAAAACAAGATAAGTATGGGCAGAAATAGAAAGAAAAACTTCGTACTGGATACAAATGTAATACTGCACGATTTCAGGTGTTTAGATAATTTTGAGGAGAATGATATATACCTTCCGATAGTAGTTCTTGAAGAGCTGGATAAATTTAAAAAGGGTAATGATCAGATCAATTATAATGCACGTGAATTTCTACGCCAGCTAGACTCCATAACAGATGATAATCTTTTCACCAAAGGGACTTCTTTAGGCAATGGTATGGGGAATCTTTTTGTGGAAACAGGGATTAAAGCTCAAGAAAGAGTTTTGCAAATGTTTCCCGAACGAATTCCCGATCATCGTATATTATCTGCTGTACTGGAGATATCTGAGAGAGATAAGAATAAAACAATACTTGTAACGAAAGATATTAATCTAAGGATGAAGGCTCGGGCTATTGGCCTTATCGCAGAGGATTATATCAATGATAAGGTTGCTGATGTTTTTATTTTCGAAAAGCAGCATAAGACTTTTACAGACATGGACGCTTCTCTTATCGATAGTCTTTATGCAAATGCAGACGGTGTAGATATTAAAGAGTTTGATTTGGAATCGCCGGTAATACCCAATGAGTGTTTTGTGATGAAGAACGGACGAAAAAGTGTTTTGGCTCGTTACAACCCTTTTACGAATAAGATAAAACGGATAGATAAGCAAGTTGCTTACGGAATTCAACCTCGTAATGCAGAGCAAACATTTGCAATGGAGGTTTTATGTGATCCGGATATAAAGTTGGTTGCATTGACTGGAAAAGCTGGAACAGGAAAGACATTGCTGGCTTTGGCATCGGCGCTTAAACAGAGTGAAGATTTTGATCAGATATTATTAGCTCGGCCTATTGTTGCATTAGGCAACAAGGAGTTAGGGTTTTTACCGGGAGACGAGAAGCAAAAGATAGCACCGTATATGCAGCCTCTTTTCGATAATTTATTGGTTATAAAAAATAATATCCCTTACGGAGGATCTGAGTCTCGGAATATTGAAGAAATGCAGAAAACAAAGAAACTTGAAATAGAAGCATTAGCATATATTCGTGGACGAAGTTTGTCAGAGATGATATGTATTATAGATGAGGCTCAAAATCTGACTCCTCACGAAATAAAGACAATTATTACGCGGGCCGGAGAAGGTACAAAAATGATATTTACTGGAGATCTTCAGCAAATAGATTCTCCATATCTCGACGCTCAATCTAATGGGTTAGCTTATATGATAGATAAAATGAGCGGACAGGATTTATTTGCTCATGTCAATCTGGTGAAAGGGGAGAGAAGCCGTTTATCGGAGGTTGCTAGTACTTTGTTGTAAGGCGTAAATTATTTTTTATAAGATGATAGATTATTTCATATTCTTGTATCTTTGCAGCAGAAAATAAAAAAGATATGAGAATTTTGATACTCGGTGCCGGAAAAATGGGATCTTTTTTTGGCGATGTTTTAAGTTTCGATCACGAACTGGCTGTATTTGATGTAGACCCTCAAAAGTTGAGATTTATATACAATACAGTACGGATGAGTGATCCAAGGGAGATTGCCGATTTCAATCCGGAGTTGGTTATCAATGCAGCTACGGTAAAGTATACGATTGATGCTTTTAAAACGATATTGCCTTATATTAGTAAAGATTGTATAATCTCTGATATTGCATCTGTGAAAACAGGGTTGAAAGAATTTTATGCAACAGTAGACCAACCGTTTGCTTCATCACATCCTATGTTTGGCCCTACTTTTGCAGATTTACGCAATCTGAGCACTCAAAGTGCTATTGTCATATCAGAATCAAGCCCTAAAGGAAAAGAGTTTTTCTTAAATTTATATAATAGCCTCAACCTGAGAGTATTTGAATACACCTTTGAAGAGCATGACGAGACTATTGCGTATTCTCTTTCTATTCCTTTTGCTTCTACTCTTGTCTTTACTTCGGTAATGAAACATCAGGAAGCTCCGGGCACAACATTTAAGCGTCATATGGATATTGCTAAAGGATTGCTTTCCGAAGATGATTACTTGTTGACCGAAATATTATTCAATCCATACACACCTGCACAGGTAGAAGGCATTCGTAAAGAGCTTAAATTACTTTTAGAGATAATAGAGAACAAAGATAGTACTGCTATGTTACAATTTCTGACTAAAGCCAGACAGAATATTGCAGATAAAGAGTTGGATAAGTAAAGTAATCTTATTAAGAATAAAGAGTAAAGCTGCATTTTGATAGTTCAAGATGTAGCTTTTTGTTTTGACCTATATCTGGTATATTCTAAAATATTAATTATGACAGATGTTATCATTAGAATCTCGAATGGGTAGCTGAATCGGGAGTTTGTGCCGTATGTGGCAAAGGCTTGAAGTATTGATGCTGCAAAGACTACAATTGTTATAATCATAGGGGGCGCGATTACTTTTCGTCTAAAGGCAATAAAAATATTATATGGAATCAATAGAACGAAAATCATTTTCACAAGTTGTAACAATACTCGTTCCATATAGCAAATATAGAGAATGACATTGCTAGCCTGAGGTACAGAAAAACTATAAGCTTCCCAATAAAGAGATGTTTTCCAAAAGTCGCGCCACGAAATAGAGACTTGTTCCAAGTATTTAATAGGGTTCTTCTTAATTGTAGCAATGCTGTAGTCATATAATTTTTTTGACAAGTCGGGAAAAGATAAATCTGTTTTTGCTACTAATTCAGGGTAAGCTTCCCAAATAGTCATCGCAACTTCTTTTTCTTTAGGATCATCATATCTGTAGCTTGCATAGATGTCTCCTATTTCTTGATATTCGGGTGTTGTGTTTTCTGAGAACCAAACACAGTTTTGAGCAATATTGAAACCATAAAAAGTGGAGGATGTAAAGTATCCTGTATTTATTTTGTTTACATAAGACCAGCCAAGAAAAATGGATATAGGAATAATTATGACTAAAAGATATTTACTGATAATCGTTTTTATTGACTTATGATTGTGAAATATTAATATCATAAACAATAAGCAAGCAAGATATATGTAAAACATTTTTATCATAACCAGATATCCACATAGCAAGGCTAACCATATATAATGTTTCGTTTCAGATTTATCATTCTGTATAATGCCAAAGAATATATAGAATATAAGTGTTATAATTAGTAAAGTGAGACTTTCGGTAAGAATTGCGAACTCAAAAAAAATAGATGGCAGATAACATGCCAGAATTAATGTAATGGTTAATGCTAATTGCCGTTTTGCTCCGCCTAATATTAGAGTCTTATAGGCAAATATTAGCGTACATACGCCCATTGCTGATTGGAGTAGTACTGTGATAATATTAGATATACCATTGATAGATAGAAATAGGGGATAACCCGGAGGTCTTTCTCCTTGATAACCTGCTAAATCGAAATTCAACAGGCGTTCTGCTAAATTGATGTAATCTTTACTATCGGGATATAAGGTAATATGTCCATACAAAATTGCAATTATAATACGTATGAATACACCTATGATGATAATCGTTTTTATAGGATTATCATTACACCATATCCATATTTTGCTACTCTGTTTCAATTTATAATTTAAATTGTTTTTTGTAAAACATTTTGAAGTCTAATTCTGTTTGCCAAGGTATAATAATTCTATAAAATATACTGTGGAAAATGGAGATATTTTATTTGCTTTTACTATTAGCCTTGCATGTTGAAAGAAAAGTATGCCAAACTGAAGGTACAATTATCAGGGATTTAAATAAATGATTACTTTTGTTCTATAATTCACGAACTTTTTTTCGTTCTAAGTTTTCTAATAATAAAATATATTGGGAACATCTAAATTGAAAAGCAATGTTTGATAATGAGAAAAGAGCTTTTATAGCCATATCGGAAGGTAAAGAAGTTTGCTTGATACCCAAAATGGCAAACCGTCATGGATTAATAACCGGTGCTACAGGGACAGGTAAAACAGTGACATTACAAACTATGGCAGAGACATTCAGCCAAATGGGAGTGCCTGTGTTTGCGGCCGATATAAAAGGTGACTTGTCGGGTGTTGCAGCTCTCGGAGGAAATAAAGAAAGTGTAACCCAGCGTGTAGAGTCTTATCAATTGGGTGAAAAAGGATTTAAATTTCAAGCTTTTCCGGTGCAGTTTTGGGATGTGTTCGGAGAACAAGGAACTCCTATCAGAGCGACAGTCGCAGATATGGGGCCATTGCTGCTGAGTCGCTTGTTGTCGTTAAACGACACTCAGTCGGCTGTCTTAACTATTATATTCAAGATAGCAAAAGATGAATCTTTAGAAATTATTGATTTGAAAGATTTGCAAAAACTATTGGAATATGTAGGTAATAATTCAAATAAATTTACAACATCATACGGAAATATATCTACAGCCAGTATCGGAGCTATTCAACGTGGATTGATAACATTGGAGCATGATGGGGCGGATCAGTTCTTTGGAGAACCGAATCTTAATATAGATGATCTTATTCAGACAGAAGGGGATAAGGGAGTCATAAATATTCTGGCAGCGGATAAGTTGATGAATTCGCCGAAAGTTTATACAACCTTTCTCATGTGGTTGATGACAAAGCTGTTTGAAGTAATGCCCGAAGTCGGAGACCCGGATAAGCCAAAGATGGTTTTCTTCTTTGATGAAGCGCATCTGCTATTCTCAGATGCTCCAAAAGCGTTGTTAGAAAAAATAGAACAGGTCGTACGTCTTATTCGCTCGAAAGGAATAGGTGTTTATTTCATTTCCCAAACTCCGGCTGATATTCCCGATTCCGTATTGGGACAGTTAGGGAATAGGGTTCAGCACGCCCTACGTGCGTATACACCTAAAGATCAAAAAGCTGTTAAGGTTGCAGCTCAGACTTTCCGTGCTAATCCTAAATTTGATACCGAAACCGTTATATCTGAGCTTGGTACAGGTGAGGCCTTAGTCTCGTTTCTTGACGAGAAAGGACGGCCTAACGAAGTTGAAAGAGCTTTTATTCTACCTCCTCAAGGACAAATAGGACCTCTCGATATAGCAGAACGTAAGAAGATGACAGAAACATCACTTCTATACAGGCACTACGCAGAAGCACAAGATCGGGCATCAGCTTACGAAATCTTGACAGAACGCTTGCAAGGAACCCTGAGCGAAAAAGAACAGGCTGCACAAGCCAAAGCCGAAGCCAAAGCTCAGAAGGAACAGGAGAAGTTACAAAAAGAACAAGAAAAGATTGCACGTCAGGAAGCTGTTCAGCGAAAACGCTTTTGGGGAACTATAGCTACAGGAGTTGTTGTTCCATTAGCAAAACAATTTATCAGTACTTTCTTTAAAGGATCATCGAAAAAGAAATAAATATTAATGCAATTATTAAAACCTCAACACTGGATCGACTACGAACTGATCGATTCGGGAGAATACGAAAAACTTGAACGATTTGGTAAATATATTATCCGTCGTCCCGAACCACAGGCTGTTTGGCGTAAATCGCTATCCGAATACGAGTGGGAAAGCCGGTCTGATGCTACATTTAAACGTGAAAAAGGGAAGACCTCCCAAGATGGCAATGACAAAGGAATATGGGTGCAAAAGAAGGGTATGCCAGATCAATGGTTCATAAATTATAAGTACAAAGGGATGGCTCTCAAATTTAGATTGGGTTTGACTTCTTTTAAGCATGTAGGTATTTTTCCTGAGCAGTCCGAAAATTGGAACTTTATTTATGATACAATTAAAGGTATAACTGTAGACGAACCTAAGGTTCTAAACCTCTTTGCATATACCGGAGGTGCATCTATTGCGGCAAAAAGTGCCGGGGCGGATGTTACCCATGTCGATTCTGTTCGTCAGGTAATTACATGGTCTCGGGAGAATATGGAAGCCTCGGAGTTGGATAATATTCGTTGGATTGTCGAAGACGCTCTGAAGTTTTGTCGTAGAGAAGTTAAGCGTGAAAAAAAATATAATGGAATTATACTCGATCCACCCGCATATGGTCGTGGGCCCGATGGCGAACGTTGGATATTAGAGGAGAATATATCCGAATTAATGTCATTGTGCAGTAGTTTGCTGGAAGACAAGAATTCTTTCCTCATACTTAATCTATATTCGATGGGTTTCTCGGCTGTGATTGCAGAAAACTTAATTAAAGACTATTTCCCGGAGGTAAAGGATTGTCAGTTTGGAGAGTTAATTATACCGGAGCGGTTGGGAAAAAATCTCCCATTGAGTGTATATGCGCGGTTTAAGAAATAACTAATGAAAATATCCTTATACAATCTTTCCAAAAACCAAATTACCTTGGCGAAAGGCTTGGGTATGCTTGCTATTGTTTTACACAATTTTTTTCATTGGACTAATTCTATAGGAGAAAATGAATTTGTATTTAAAAGTAGTCATATTCAAGGATTGATAGATACCGTTGCAAATGATCCTCTTTCATTGATAAATGCTTGCTTTACTTATTTCGGTCATTTTGGAGTACAAATATTTATTTTTGCTAGTGGTTATGGCTTAGTAAAGCAGTTTATGAAGAGGGAGCCTTCATCGTATATGGTTTATATTTTACCTAAGATTATTAAAATATATGGATTGATTCTTTTTGGTTTGGCTTGTTATTTTCTCCTTCTTTACCGTATCAATGTTATTTCGGTAGATTTGTATTTAGAATTTGTCAAATCCTCTCTTTTATTATGCAATAACTTTTCTTTCGATACGCTGTTTTTTTATCCCTATGCTGGTCCGTGGTGGTATTTTGGATTTATAATTCAGCTCTATCTGATATTTCCTATCTTATATTATTTGTTGGATAAATATAAAGAGAAAGGATTCTTCATTTTGATTGGCTTCAGTTACTTATTGATCTATGGCCTATATCCAATCTTTAATACTTTAAATATCCCGTTGTTTGCTAATTTTATAGGACATCTGCCTGAATTTATCTTAGCGATGGGATTTGCTATGTTTAAAGAGTTTAGGTTAGATTATAAAATTGTATTGCCGGCTCTTTTATTATTTGTTTTATCCAATTTTTCTCAATATTTCTTTCCTTTTAGTTTTGCTTCGGCAACTGTTCTGATATTATATGTATGCTATCCGATATACAATAATTCTTCTAAGATTATTCAGAAATCGTTGTTCTTTATTGGAAGTATTAGTATGTTCATGTTCTTAATTAATGGTCCATTGCGAGCGTATACCATTAGATATGTTTATGGAAAAGATCAGCCTGATGTATTATTGTTGGCCTTAGAACACCTGCTTTTGACTATTGTGATATCATTTGCAATGTCTCTTTTTTATAATAAGTTAATTGAACCGATGCTGGACAAGCTAACAAGGTCGATAAAAGAGAACTAAAGTAATATATAGTTACATTTACTCGATTGTATTTCTGCCATATTCAAAAAAACACTAACTTTGAGCTATATTCTTAACAAACAAAAGAAAACAAAAACACAAATTTTACGTTTAAAAATTAAACGAAAAATTACGTAAATCAATAAAATTATGAAGAAAGGACTAACTATTGTTGGTGTTATACTAGCTGTTATTATTGTAGCTATGATAGCTATCCCATTCTTGTTTAAAGGCAAGATAAAAGATGCTGTATTGAGTGCAGCAAACGAGCAGTTGAATGCTAAAGTAGATATCAAAGATTTTGGATTAAATCTGTTCTCTAACTTTCCGAATGCTACATTGTCTCTTGATGATGCAACAGTAATTGGGGTAGGAGATTTTGAAAAGGATACTTTATTGCAGGCCCAATCGGCAAGTGTGACCATCGACTTGATGAGTTTGTTCGGCAGTAATTATAATATCTCTAAAATTAATTTAGATAAGGCTTCAGTATATGCTAAGATATTGGCAGATGGCAGGGTTAACTACGATATAATGAAGGTTGACTCTACTGCTACTGTTGAAGCAGAGAGCGAAACTCCTTTCAAACTGAACCTGAAGAAAGTATCCTTAAATGACTGTAATGTTGTGTATCAGGATGATTCTACAAAAATGAAAGTTGTTTTAAATAAGTGGAATGGTGAGATATCAGGAGACTTTTCTGCTAGTGAAACTACTCTTAAAACGAGTTCAACAATAGATGAGGTTTCGTTTATTATGGATGGTATCCCTTATTTGAACAGGGTAAAGGCTATTGCTAAAGCAACAGTGAATGCCAATCTTGATAATATGAAATTTACTTTCACCGAAAGCGATCTACAGCTAAACGAGTTGAAAGCTTCTATAGACGGGTCTTTTGCAATGGTGGGTAAGGATTATGAAGGAATGGACTTCGACCTGAAACTAAATGCGCCCGATACACAGTTCAAAGATATTTTATCTTTACTTCCTGCTATGTATACAGCCGATTTCAAAGATGTGAAGACATCAGGTACGGCTTCTTTAGATGCTTATATCAAAGGGTTGATGCAAGATGAAACGTATCCTGCATTCGATGTGAAAATTTTGGTAAATAATGCTATGTTCCAATATCCATCTTTGCCAAAATCAGTAAATGATATTAATGTTGCTATAGCTGTAAATAGTAAAGGTGGATCGTTAGATAACACAGTAATCGATATTAGTAAGTTTAGTTTCAATCTGGGGGGTAATCCATTCAGTGGAAACCTGAACATTACGACTCCAATGAGCGATCCTAATTTGAAGGCTCATGCTAATGGAACAATCAATCTGGGTATGATAAAAGAAGTATATCCATTAGAAAAAGGTACTGAGCTGAATGGAACGATTGCAGCTGATCTCAATATTGCCACAAGAATGTCGGCTATAGAGAAAGAACAATATGAGAATGTATCTGCTTCAGGTAGTCTGAAACTAAGCAATATGGTATATAAGGGAGCTGATATGCCTGAGGTATTGATAAATAATGCTGCTCTTGAGTTTACACCTCGTTATGTAAATCTTCCTGCATTAGATGTGAAGATAGGGAAGAATGATATTTCAGCGAATGGACGTTTAGAAAACTTTATTGCTTATGCTTTGAAAGACCAGACTTTGAAAGGTCAATTAAATATTAAATCGAATTATCTGAATGCTAACGATTTTATCAGTAGCGAGACATCAGGTGCAGCTGCAGATACTACAGCTACATCGGAGGATATTATTATACCAAAGAATATAGATTTTACGTTAAATGCTGCTCTTAATCAGATTGTGTATGGTAAAATGAATATCACCAATATGGTAGGAGCTATGACTGTAAGAAACGGTATACTTACATTGAATAATGTAGGCGCAAATGCTTTAGGAGGCTCATGTAAAGTTAGTGGTTCATACAATACATCTGACCCTAAGACTCCAAAAGTAGATTTTGATATAGCACTATCAAAAGTGTCGTTTGCCGAAACATTTAAGTCAGTAGAATCTATTCAGAAGTTTGCCCCGATATTCGAAAACCTACTTGGTACTTATTCTATGAATCTGAAGTTTAATACATCACTTGGCCAATCTATTATGCAAACATTAGCCAGTCTTACCGGTAGTGGAGCTTTGCAGACCAGTGATATCAAGGTGCAGAATGTAGCAGCATTAACTGCTTTATCTTCTGCTCTGAAAACCGATGCTCTGAAAACGATATCCCCTAAAGATTTAAATTTACCGTTTTCTATTGATAATGGTAAGTTAATAACAAAACCATTTAATATTAATATAGGTAATGGCGGAATGATGAAGTTGGAAGGTTCGACAGGACTAGATCAAAGCATCAATTATAAAGGAACTGTAACCTTACCTAAATCAATGGCTAATAATTTTATTAATAATGTTCCGATTACAATAGGTGGTACTTTCTCAAATCCTAAGATTGGTGTAGATACTAAAGGTCTATTGACTGACGCCGCTTCATCTTTGGCTAATCAATTGCTTGGAGGAAAAGATGGGGATGCCTCGGCTTCATTATCTGAAGAAAAAGCAAAACAGATAGAAAAACTAAGAACAGAAGCGGATAATACAGCTAAAAAACTTGTTGAAGAAGCTGAAAAACAATCACAAGCCTTAGTCGATAAAGCAGGAAGTAACCCATTAGCAAAAACTGCAGCTAAGGCGGCCGGGAAAAAATTGGTTCAAGAAGCTGAAAAGCAAGGCCAGAACTTAAGAAATAAAGCTGAAGAGCAAATAAAGAAACTGGAAGGTTCGGAAGCGGCTCCAGCAGAATAAAAAATATTTAATTCTCTTTTTGAAAAGTACCTCAGCTATATAATGTTGAGGTACTTTTCTTTTTAGGGTGGGGCTGTTTTCTTTGATGTAATTATGGAATAAGAGATTTTTTTGATCTATGTATTAAACGTTGAATTATTAAAATTATTAACTTAATACAAATAGATTATGAAAACATACAAATTGGGAATCTTTCTTCTATCCGGATTATTCTTTTTCTCATGTGGCGGAAATAAACAAAAGACTTCGACAGATGAGGCTTATATGGTATTAGAAAATATTCAGGTTGAGGAGGAGTTACCACCGCCACCAATGATGGCAAATCAGAAATTTGTGCCACCTGTAATTGCTCCTGATGAAAAGGAAATGGTAAGTGTTGAAAATATTGTGGGATGTGATGATAAACAGGCGATAAGTATAGCTGAATTGAAGGAACATAAAATGATAGTCGCTGAAGAGGCGCCTCAGATCTTTTGTTATATAGCACCCTCTCAGTATGATAGGCAAAAGAACGAAGAGTATAGTCAGTTTGCAGAAAATACGTTTCGTATTGCTAGAGAAGAACCACTTTCTACATTTTCAGTAGATGTAGATGCTGCGTCATATAGTAATATGCGGAGATTTATAAATAAGGGAGAGTTACCGTATAAAGATGCTGTGCGTATAGAGGAGCTGATTAATTATTTTAGTTATAACTATCCCGAACCAACGGGCGATGATCCCGTCAAGATAACCACCGAAGTTGGATCTTGTCCGTGGAATACCCAAAATCGTTTGGTGAGGATTGGTTTAAAAGCTAAAAGTATGGCTTCGGATAATTTGCCTGCGTCTAATTTTGTATTTCTTATAGATGTATCAGGGTCTATGGAAGGACCTACTCGTCTGGATTTAGTTAAGTCATCCTTAAAGCTGTTGGTTAATAATCTTCGGAGCAAAGATCGTGTAGCTATTGTTGTTTATGCAGGTTCGGCAGGAGAGGTGCTTCCGTCCACTTCGGGAGAGAATAAACAAAGGATAAGAGAAGCTTTGAACGATCTATCGGCTGGTGGTTCTACCGCCGGAGGAGAAGGGATTCAGTTGGCATATAAGATAGCCAAGAAAAACTTTATAAAAGGTGGCAATAACCGTATTATCCTTTGTACAGACGGAGATTTTAATGTAGGAGTATCAAGTAATGAAGGTTTGCAAAAATTGATTGAGAACGAGCGCAAAACAGGCGTCTTCTTATCAATATTAGGTTACGGAATGGGTAATTATAAAGATAGTAAGATGCAAACTCTTGCACAGGCAGGTAATGGCAATCATGCGTACATTGATAATCTACAGGAAGCAAATAAGGTTTTGGTAAATGAGTTTGGTGCTACTATGTATACTGTAGCAAAAGATGTCAAGCTACAAATAGAATTTAATCCCGCGAATGTCCAGGCATATAGGTTAGTTGGGTATGAAACACGTCTGCTGAATAAAGAAGATTTTAATGATGATACAAAAGATGCTGGCGAAATGGGTGCAGGCCATACCGTTACTGCCTTCTACGAAATTATACCTGTCGGTATAAAAACTAACCTTCTGGGGAATGTTGATCCTCTAAAATATCAGGACGAAGCCAAAACTCCAATTCAAAAACAGATAAACTCCAGTTTTCACCCGGATTTATTAACAGTGAAGTTGAGGTATAAACAACCCAATGGAGATACAAGCAAGAAAATAGAAGTACCATTAATTGATAATAAGAGAGATGAAGTATCTGATGATTTCCGTTTTGCGTCTGCCGTAGCTATGTTTGGACAAGTAATGAAAGATTCTCAATATAAAGGTGATGGATCGTTCGATAAAGCAATATTGCTGGCTCGATCAGGATATAGTAATGATAGTCAGGGGTATCGCCGCGAATTTGTACGATTGATGGAGACTGCTAAAGGATTAACTAAAAACTAAAATTAAAGAATGTCAGTATACAAAAATGGAGTCTTATTTTTTAGACTCCATTTTTTGTTTTGTATTTTATTTCTCCAGTTCATTTAGACTTTCATCGATAGCTTCGATCTTCTTAACGAGTAAATCCATCTCATTTTTTAGATTTTCTATCTTATGAGTGATATCTTTCAATAATCCACCTCCACCTTTAGATGATACAGAAAGGAAGTTCATATTATTCTCATATGTTTGAAGATCGGTCTTCACCTTATTGTACTGATGCATAAGATGATCTCTTTCTTTATATAATATTTTCTTAGGATTATCCTGTCTGGCTGCATCTTTTACATTCGATTTGAAAGCCTCGAACCTACGTTCTGTCTTATCTATTTTAAGTCGGTCGTAATGAGCGTCAACTGCCTCATGGAACTCTTTATAGATTTTGTCTTTCTCTTTGAACGGAACAAATCCTATTTTATGCCATTCATCGGCAAGAGTACGTACCTGCGCAATTAGTTCAGACGATTCTAGTGATTGATCTACATTCTTTATTTTTTCGATAATTTCTTTTTTCGCTGTTAGATTCTCTAACTCTTCTCCTTTTTGTGAAGATTCGTTTTTCTTCTTTTGCTCAAAGAAATAATCACAAGCGTTTACAAATTCTTTCCAGATTGCATCCGAATATTTACGAGGAACAGGTCCTATCGTTTTCCATTCTCTTTGTATGGCAATCAATTTATCAGCTGTTGATCTCCACTCTGTACTATCTTTCAGCATTTTTGCTTGTTCGCATAATGAGCGTTTCTTTTCCAGATTAATATCCATCTCATCACGCACACCTCTAAAGAATTCACTTTTCTTTTCAAAAAAAGCATCGCATAATCCACGGAATTCTTCAAATATTTGAGTATTTACTTTTTTAGGGACAAAGCCGATAGTTTTCCATTTAGCTTGCAACTCAATAACCTCTTTGCTTTTTTCATCCCATTCTTTGAATGACGTAAGAGCAGAGTAATCGATTGCTTTCAAAGCTTCACAAATGGCCGTTTTTTCTGCTAGATTTTCTTCCTCTTTACCTTTTAATGATTCGAAGTGGGTTTGGTATTCTTTATTGATAGCTGTCGAAGCATCTTTAAATTTTGTCCAGACTTCCTCACGCAATTCTCTTGCAACAGGACCTATCTCGCGCCATTGC
>NZ_JAEPKU010000157.1 GCF_016652235.1 Dysgonomonas sp. Marseille-P4677 | reverse complement strand
GTACTGTGTTTTTCATGGTATTAGATTTAAGGTTAACAATGAAGATTGGTTGTCGCGATGACAACCTTTTCTTTTTTATATATAGTATAATTTTTCTGTAAGATTCTAGAAATAATTGATCTATAGATAAGACATAGGTGTACTCCATACTTGAAAAACACGTAAGTATAAAAAATATCTACTTATCAAAGTATCAAACTCTTTTGCTATATTACCTTATTCGTTCATGTTGCGAAATTATGTTACGAATTTCAATATTATTCATAGGTACTTTAAACCTGACGTAATATGGTTGCAATCAATCATAAAAGAGCTTACTGTTCAGATTCAAACTTAAGCCGGTAATAGCAAAATACATTCCAAAGCGTCTCTTCTCTCCCCAACGGTTGTTCATTCTATAAAATAATCTGTAAAAATCAATTTATTTCATTTTTCTTTGGCGGATTATCCAACCATATACGTATTATAGATAAAACCATAAAATAGAATAAAGCTGTGGATGATCAATTAATAAAATATTTCGATGGAAAAATGAATGAGGATGAGCGTCTGGATTTTTTACATAAAGTAGAAACAGACGAATCTTTAAAGAAATCTTTTATCGAATACCGCAACTTGTTGGGGCTGTTTTCTCTTATAGATCACTCTGGAGATGAAGAAGAGGGACTAGAAGATTACAGACTTTTCACAGGAAAAAATGTTGACAAGCAAAGAAGAATCAGATTGCTCAGAATTGTAAAATATGCAGCAATGGCAATTTTCTTAATTGTAAGTTCATGGATGGCCTCATATTTTTTCAATACACAGTTACAGGAAATTGAAATAGAATACAACACCCTTCATGTACCTGCCGGACAAAGAGCTTCGGTTACTTTAAGTGATGGCACACAGGTTTGGCTCAATGCAAAGTCTACACTCAGTTATCCTGCTTATTTCGGAAAAGATGAGCGACTAGTAAAGATAAGGGGAGAAGCGTTTTTTAATGTAGCTAAAGACAGAGACAAGCCTTTTATTGTATCTACCAGTAAATTAGATATTAAAGTCCTTGGAACAATATTTAACGTAAAAGATTATACTGAAACCGATTCAATCAATATAAGCTTACTGGAAGGCGCAGTAGAAGTCTATAATCAAACAAATACCTCGAAAAAAGCCATAATGAAACCAAACGAATGTTTGAATTACAAGGATGGAATTATGACGATCACTCAAGAGATCAATGAGAATGAGTTTCTTTGGAAAGAAGGTATTTATACTTTCGAGAGAGAAAGACTGGAAAACATAGTAAAGAAATTGGAGCTGTATTACGACACAAAGATTATCATAAAAAACCCTTATATAGCCAAATATGAATACACCGGTAAATTCAGGCAACGAGACGGCGTTATGGAAATACTAAAAGTCATACAACAGATACATAAATTCAAGGTGGCAAAAGATGAAGCCAGCAATATAATAGTACTTGAATAAAAAACAAAGATATCTAACTTCTAAAAACTTAATATGCCTATGAATAAACACCTCTGAACAAAAAACGGCAGATGCCCCACATCTGCCGTAAAAAGTAAACCCAAAAATACTGAAGTTGAGTATTTACTTTTAAAATACAAATATTATGAAAATAAAACCTTTTTCAATCTTTTTATTATGTAAAAAACATAAAAGATCCTTTAGAATCATGAAAGTATTTTTATTCATTCTATTTGTCTGCACATTCCAGTTGCTGGCGATAGATTCCGATGCACAAAATACTGTAATACAAGTTAATTCCGATAAAATATCCGTTAATGAACTTATTCATGAAATAGAGTCGCAGACAGATTATCTTGTAGTTTACAGTCATCGGGAAATAGATATAAAGCGAGAAATAAATGTACCATACAGATCCGGGAAAGTCAAGGATTTTCTTGAGTCCGCGTTTAAACTGACAGATATTAATTATGTGTTTAATAACAATTACATAATTCTGAAAACAAAGGCCATAGACCTAAAAAACACGATAACGGTAAACTTTAGCCCGAAGCAAACAGGCAAAAAGATAACCGGAAAAGTTACAGATTTATCAAATGAGCCCTTGATAGGAGCCAATGTTACGGTAAAAGGCCTAAAAAAGGGGACGGTAACAGACAGTGACGGAAATTACAGTATAGAAGTAGAAACGGGTCAGTTCCTTGTTTTTTCCTACATAGGTTTTCTCCCACAGGAAATCGCTATAGAGAATCAGACAATTATAAACATAGAACTTTCTACTAATGAAAAGCTCATGGATGAGGTTGTAATTACAGGCTATGGTATCGCACTAAAGAAGCCTACCCTTACCGGAGCAATATCGACAATCTCCGATGAAGATATCTCACGTACAACCGCCGTCACCACCTCAGGAGCATTAGTAGGAAAGATAGCGGGTCTTAATACGCGGCAAGATGACGGACGGCCTGGGTCCACAACACGTATTAATATCCGGAATATGGGAAGCCCCTTATTTGTCATCGATGGCATCCAACAAAATGAAGGACAATTCAATAATATCGATTTCAACGATATAGAGACCATGGCTGTAT
This sequence comes from Dysgonomonas sp. Marseille-P4677, assembly GCF_016652235.1. Classification (GTDB taxonomy): domain Bacteria; phylum Bacteroidota; class Bacteroidia; order Bacteroidales; family Dysgonomonadaceae; genus Dysgonomonas. Next base: position 7,080 of record NZ_JAEPKU010000157.1, on the reverse strand, counting down.
TAAAAGACGCTTCGGCTGCTATATACGGGTTACAGGCTGCCAATGGGGTAATAGTGATTACCACAAAGAAAGGGAAAAAGAAAGAACGTAACTCCATAAGCCTGAACGCTCGCTATGGATGGCAACAATTTCTGGAATACCCACGGCCAGCCGATGCGGCAACTTACATAAAAAGCTATATGCAATCCGATGCTATCTTGAAAAATCCCAATCCCAAATATTCAAAAGAAGATTTGGAAAAGTGGCAACAAGGCACAGAGAAAAACTATCGTCCATTTGACTGGTACGATTACATTTTCACCACCAGCCCTCAACATTATCTAGGCCTGAACATATCCGGTGGTTCGGAAAAAATGAACTATTACATTGCCTTAAGTAATACAAAGCAGGAATCTGTTGTTGTGAATTATGGCAACTTTGACCGTACCAATGTTCATATAAGCTTGGAATCAGAAATATCCAAGCGCCTCAAGGTTGGCGCCACTATGAGCGGACGCATCGAGAAAAAAGAAAATCCGGGTGTTCCCGGCGATGACATCAAGGCCCCTTTCTTGGCACTATACCGCAATTTGCCTACAATTCGCCCTTATGCAAATGACAATCCAAAATATCCGGCAAAAACCTCGTCTTACGGAGATAGCAACTTCGCCATACTCAACTATAAACTGTCGGGGCGGGCAGAAGAAACATTCCGGGTAGCCCAATTGAATTTCAACGTTGAATATGAACTATTGAAAGGGCTGAAGGCAAAAGGATTATTCTCATATTTCTATTCCCAAAAATATTCTGACATCCATGAATATACCTATAAATTGTATAGTTATGACGAAGCAACGGATACTTACCCGGAGGCCTTCAGCATGGATAATCCGTTTATGACACGTACCGTATACCGGAAAGAGGAAATAAAAGGTCAACTACAACTTATGTATGAGAAAAAGATAGGTAGCCATCAAATAGATGCGGTAATAGGTGCGGAATCTTTTAAGAAGGATAATCCAGAATTCTTTATCCACTCCATACCCCCGTCCAATTCGATCAACCTATTCGATTATCAATCTTTGGATAAATTTACTGATAACGGTAATCGTACAGAAGCTCGTTTAGGATATATTGGGCGTTTAAATTATAATTATGCGCAAAGATATCTCTTAGAAGTATCAGCCCGTTATGACGGCTCATGGAAATTTCCTCCGGGCGACCGTTGGGGCTTTTTCCCCTCTGTTTCAGGCGGGTGGAGGGTATCTGAAGAGAACTTCTGGCAAAATTCCAAATTTTCATCCATTTTCAGCGACATAAAACTTCGCGCATCTTATGGTCTATTAGGAGATGACATGGTTTCGGACTATGCAGCATTCGATTACCTGAATGGATATAATTATTATAAGACAGGTTCGGTTATCAATGGGAAATACTACATAGGTGCAGAACCACGGGGGTTGCCCGTAACCAGTATTTCATGGATAAGGGCCAAGATATTCGACGTAGGTATCGACTTTGGCTTTTTCAAAAACCAGCTTACAGGCTCATTGGACTACTTCAACCGCAAACGTACCGGCTTGCCGGACTCCCGTTACGATGTGCTTATACCTGGAGAAGCAGGATTCAGTTTGCCGAAAGAAAATTTAAACTCAGATCTTCACAGAGGTATGGATGGCTCCTTGATTTGGCGAAAACTTACCGGAGAATTTAAATATTCTGTCGGAGGTAACTTTACCTATTCAAGACAATATAACTGGCATAAATACAAACCACGTTTTGGTAATTCGTGGGACGAATACCGAAATACGAGCGAAGAACGATTTACCGGCATTAGTTGGGGGTACCAAGCCATAGGACAATTTCAGTCATGGGAAGAAATCGCGGCTTATACGATAGATAACGACCGGCAGGGAAATAAAACTTTACGTCCAGGCGATATCAAGTATAAAGATGTAAATAACGATAATATCATAAATGCAATGGATGCCCGTCCTATTGGTTACACTGAAGGCTCTTTACCTCTACTTAACTATGGATTCAATTTCTCATTCCAGTGGAAAAATTTCGATCTGGCATTCGACCTCACCGGCTCTTCATTTGCGACATGGACTCAAGATAGGGAATTAAGGGTTCCATTTACTAACGGAGGAAATTCGCCGCAATATACAATGAGCGACCAATGGCATTTGGCTGACCCGAGCGATGCGAGCAGTGAACTGATAGCAGGTAAATATCCAACTATGCTGGTCGGTAACGGTAGTCATAGCAACTACTGGGGAAGTACATTCTGGGTACATAATGTAAATTACATCAAATTGAGGAATCTTGAGTTCGGATATACAATCCCAACCCAAATATTGATGAGAATGGGGGTGAATGACCTAAGAGTATACGTATCGGGCCAAAACCTTTTCTATCTAACAAATGTGGATGGAATCGATCCTGAAATTACTTCGAATTCGGGTATCCAGTATCCTACTACGCGTATTGTCAGTTTAGGTGTAAATATTAAATTTTAAAGCATTATGAAAAAGTTTAAATTATATATTTTAATAGTTATGCTGGTTTTATTTGCAACCGGATGTTCAGATTTTTTAGACCGGGAACCTGACCAGTTACTATCGGACGATGCAGTATTCAGCGATCCTAATATGGTACAATCAGTACTTGCAAATCTCTACGGGAGAGTTGAATGGGGACAATCATTGACTAACAACATGGATTACATCTATCTCGATGAAGCATGCAAATCTGATGGTGGACCAGATCAGACAAGGAGTTTCCCAAACGACAGATGGCGTGTCTATGATTACACAATAATACGCAATATAAATCAGTTTTTGATAAGTGTGAGCCAGTCGGGGCTGGATGTTAAGAGCAAACTTGAACTCGAGGGTGAAGCCCGTTTCCTTCGGGCATGGATATATTTTAACATGGCACGTTCGTTAGGAGGAATGCCTATTGTAGAAGATGTGGTTTTCGAATATACCGCAGGTGCCGACATCGAACCTTTGCGCTATTCTCGTTCTACCGAAGAAGCAATTTATGATTATATCATTAGCGAATGCGATGCAATTATAAACGGACAGATGCTGACAGAAGAAAAAACCGTAAATGCAGCCAAAGCAAATAAATGGGCTGTGCTGACTCTGAAAGCAAAAGCTGCAATATATGCTGCATCCATTGCAAAATATAATAATCTGATGCCTTCTCCAATAAGGACAACGGGTGGAGAAGTCGGAATCCCGGCAAGCAGAGTAGAAGATTATTACAGAAAAGCACTTAATGCCGCCGAGGAGGTTATAAAAGGGAAAAAATATGAGCTTCAGAAAAGAAATCCGGACAAAGGAATTAACTTTTATCAGGCGGTAACAGTTAAAGATAATAATCTGGAAGTTATCTGGGCGGTAGATTACATTTATCCGGGGCTTACTCATCAGTTCACAACGGTTAATACCCCTACATCCGTGAGCGAAGATATGGATGGAAACGCGATGACACCAATACTCAATCTTGTAGAGGCATTCGAATATAAAGATAATCGCAATGGTGAAATAAGAACAAAAGAGCCGGGTGGAGAATATGTTTTCTACGACAAACCATCAGACGCCTTCGAAAATAAAGATGCCCGTCTATATGGAACCATAATTTATCCGGGGTCTGTATTCAGGGGCAAGACTATAAATTATCAGGCAGGCCGCAAGTATCTGAAAGATAACAAATGGGTTAACGAAGTCGGCCAACCGGGCAGTGTGGATTCGAACGGAAATATAATAACAAGTGAAAATGGCCCGGTAGAAAACAGTGAAAGTTTTCTTAATAAGAGTGGATTCAACATACGTAAATTTTTAGACGAAATGCCATCCTCGGGTACAAGAGGCCGGGGTAGCGATGTCTGGTTTGTCCGTTTCAGATATGCGGATATATTGCTGATGGCGGCTGAGGCTGCAATGGAGCTAAACGACATACCTAAAGCCCTTCCATATATAAATGAAGTAAGAGACCGGGCCGGCATACAACCCCTACAAACAGTTTCGTTAGATGATATCGTGCGCGAACGGAGGGTAGAGTTTGCCTTCGAAAACCAGCGTTTTTGGGATCTGAAAAGATGGAGATTGGCACATGTAATATGGGATGGTGAAGATAACATGAACGCCATGCAATACGTACTATTCCCTTATGTGATAAATCAACCCGGACATCCTGCCCACGGTAAATGGGTATTCGATAAAAAGAAAGCATACATGGCACCTTATCCACGGAATTTCGAACTGAATAATTATTACAATTATCTAGATCAGAAGTGGTTGGACAACAATCCGAAATTAGTCAAGAATCCTTATCAATAATCACAAAAACAAAGCAATATGAAACAGGCTATCTTTATTATTTCAGGAATAATCTACTTACTGTTGCTAGTTAGTTGCGGTAAAGATAATTACGAAGAACCAGAATCCGAATTGATCGGAAAAATCACATACAATGGCCAGAGTATAGGTCTGAGAGGAAGTGGAGAAAAAGTGCAGATGCAACTTTATCAGGACGGATTTGCCTTGAGAAAACCTATTCCTGTATACGTTTCACAAGAGGGTACTTTCAGTGCAAAATTGTTTGACGGTACATACAAGCTGGTCACACGCGACAATAATGGTCCTTGGGTCAACAAAAGGGATACCGTAGTTGTAGAGGTAAGAGGCAATACTGTCTGCGAATATCCGGTCACGCCCTATTATATGATTCGCAACGAGGCTTTCAGTGTAAGCAGCAATAAACTAAAAGCGACATGTAAGATAGAGGAAATTACGCCCGGAAAGCAGGTAAGTTCTGTAGTTCTAATTATCAATAAAGGAATCTTTGTGGACGATGTGAGTTCACTAGCTAAAGTCAGTGTTTCAAAACCGGGCAACCTTGAGAATATCAATATTGAAATGGATTTATCTACTCGTACAGAACCTATATTGTATGGAAGAATCGGAGTTCAGATATCGGGAGTAAACGACTATTTATTCTCTAAAATAGTACAAATCAAATAATTTTAAACAACATATAATGAAAAGAAGAAATTTTTTAAAGCTTATGGCAGCATCTTCCGCATCTGCTATGATACCCTCAACTATTATGAGTAATCCTTTAATGTCGGATCGGGAAATCGATGAGGTAAAAGAACTTACCTATCACAAGCTAAAGGATATAAAATTCGCACAGGTACAGATGAGGTACCCTCGTCTCGTAGGTAAAAACTCTCGTCTTGGTGTGCATGGAACCGGTCCCAGGCTTACATTCTGCACCCTTGTTACGGACAAAGGGGCTGAGGGGCTGGGTTTGATACGGGGAAATCAGAAACAGGCTGAAGAGACATTCGACAGACTCAGGGGAAAAAGTGTTTCAGAATTGTTTGCTCCATCAGTCGGAACCCTTGACGAAAAGAATTATATTTTTGATTTCTGTTTACATGATCTTGCCGGAATAATACTGAACAAGCCTGTATATGCATTAATGGGTGCAGAAAAGCCCATTCTTACCAAATGTTATTCGGGTATGATCTACTTCGACGAAATGGAGCCCGAGAATAAGCCGTCGGGGCTAAACAAGATACTCGAAAATTGCTTGTTCGATTACAATTACGGTTATCGTCAGCTTAAAGTAAAAATCGGTCGTGGAGGTAAATGGATGTCGAAAGAAGCCGGACTTAAAACCGATATAATAGTCACTAAAATGATTTACGAGAACTTTCCGGATTGCGACATATTGGTCGATGGCAACGATGCTTTCACGGCAGACTATTTCATTTCGTACCTGAAGGGGGTTGAAGATATTCCTTTATATTGGATCGAGGAACCATTTCGCGAAACAAGAGAAGATTACACCAAATTGAAAGAATGGCTTGTAAACAATGGCCGAAGGAATACTTTCCTTGCTGACGGTGAAGCAAATCCTGATTTGAAGCTGGCTTTGGAACTTGGTAAAGAAAAGCTGCTCGACATTTATCTTGAAGATATGCTGGGATATGGGCTTACTCCTTGGCGGAAGCTGTCTCCTCAGCTTAAATCTATTGGGATGATGGCTTCTCCTCATGCATGGGGAGATACAGTAAAATCGTTCTACACTTCACATTTTGCCGCAGCCTATGGCAATGTCCCTACAATTGAGGGAGTAACCTGTTTCTCCGATGATATCGATCTAAGTGCCTATAAACTTAGGCGGGGGCGATTGACTCCGCCAAACCTCCCAGGCTTTGGTATGAAATTACTCTGATATTTTTCCAAGTCTTATTATGTATAAGATAAAGACCGAAGTTTGCAAAACTTCGGTCTTTGCTGTAAACGGTGGTATATTCCGACGGCCGCTCGTTGAAAAAAGAAAACGCCAGAAAAGGGATCTTATAGAAACAGGAAAAGAAAAAGTGGGAGATTATTTTTCAATTCTTTTCGCAATTTCTTGTATGCTATGGCCATCTGGCTTTCCACAGTGTTTAGTGAAATATTCAGCTCCGTAGCTATATCTTTTTGTTTCTTTCCTTCTATTTTACTTTTTATAAAAATATCGCGGCATTTCTCAGGTAAAGAGTCTAATGCTTGTCTTATTATGTTTTCAATATCTTCCTGAGAATATTCTTGCTCGAAAGATTCAAGGGCATTGCAATTTATTTTCAAGTTGAGAATATATTCTTCAGAGATTTTATCCATAGCTTTTTGATTGACAATTCTGCGTCTTAAGAAATCAAGACTTCTGTTCTTGACCGAAAGGAATAGAAATGCAAATAAGTTAGCATGTTGAGAGAGGAATTCCCAATTTTCCCAGAGGTAAGTAAATGCATCATGTACTATATTTTCCGCATCTTCATCCCTTAATACATATTCTTTCGCAAATCTTTTCATTTTTGCAAAATATTGGGTATATATATCTTCGAATCGTTGACTATCTCTTTTTTCTGAATAGGACTTCATCTAAAAGTATTTGGGATGTGAGCATTTATGATTAACCCATAATATAATAGATAATTATGAGAACCTCGAAATATCTAAACTGCATTTTATTTTGTCTCAATTCTCAAAACAAAGTGCATAAAATTTGATATTTTACAGTATTCTTCAATAG
>NZ_JAEPKU010000156.1 GCF_016652235.1 Dysgonomonas sp. Marseille-P4677 | reverse complement strand
ACTTATATAAGATGGACAGCAGAGTAAAATTATCAGTTCTGGGATTTTCATTCAACCAAACGCAATCTGGAGCATATGGATTAGTCTTGGCTGAGGAAAATAGTGTGCGCCGATTGATGGTGGTAGTAGGAATACCAGAAGCGCAATCTATTGCCTTTAATCTTCAAGGGGCTATCCCACCTCGTCCATTAACACATGACCTTTTCAAATCCATATTATATCAGTTAGGAGCAACTCTAGAAGAAATAGAAATATATAAGTATGAGAATGGAGTTTTTTTCTCCCGCCTAACCATTAGCCAAGGTGAAAAAAAAATACAAATAGAATCAAGAACGTCTGACGCAGTTGGAATTGCTCTACGAACAAAATCTCCAATATACACCACTGAAAGAATAATGCAGGAGCAAGCAATTGTTTTTGACGAAAATTCGCTGCAAGAGAACACTGTAGAAAACGAAAAAGACAATTCGGCATTAGACTATTCTCTGCTCAATTCCGATGAACTTGAATCCTTATTAAAGAATGCTATTGATGGCGAGGATTATGAATTAGCATCCTTGCTTAGAGATGAATTAAACAAAAAAAAGAAAAAATGATCCTATTAGAACTTTTGTAGCCTAATAATGAGATCTATACAAATAAGCCATCTTCCCTTATCTCAGTAAACATTTCAATTTCCCATAAAGCCCAATTTACAATCTATAACACATTCAAGACTATTCCACAATTTTTTGAAATACGATTCATAATACCCCCTTTTTTTCGTAATTTTGCAGACATTTTTTGAGAAGAAATATGTCAGTAGAGAAAAATATATTTATAAAAGGGGCGAGGGTTAATAATCTAAAAAACATAGATGTAGAAATTCCCCGAAACAAATTTATTGTAATTACAGGGCTATCAGGATCGGGAAAATCATCTCTTGCTTTCGATACGCTTTATGCAGAAGGCCAACGCCGTTATGTTGAAAGTTTATCCTCATACGCAAGACAATTTCTCGGACGTATGAACAAGCCTGAAAGCGATTATATAAAAGGAATTCCTCCTGCCATAGCTATTGAACAGCGCGTCAGTTCCCGCAATCCGCGTTCTACGGTAGGCACATCCACCGAAGTATACGAATATCTTCGCCTATTATATGCACGTATAGGAAAAACTATTTCCCCTATATCCGGGCAAGAAGTAAAGAAACATCAGGTAAGTGATATTGTAGAAAAAATGATGTCATATGCTGAGAATACTCGTTTGGCAATTCTAACTAAAATTATACTTCGAGAGAATCGCAACCTGAACGAACAACTCGAAATACTACAAAAAGAAGGATTTTCGAGGGTAGAACTAGAAGGGAAGTTTGAACAAATAGAAACTATACTAGCATCTAAGAATGAGTATAATGTAGATGAAATGCTTTTACTCATCGACCGCCTCACCTGCGACAAGGATGCAGCCAATATAAGCCGCTTCTCAGAATCAATAGAAACAGCCTTTTTTGAAGGAGGAGGCGATTGTATTATACGGTTTTATCTCGAAAATAAGATTGAAAGCTTTGAATTTTCCCGCCATTTCGAGGCTGACGGGATTGTATTTGAAGAGCCGAGTGATATGATGTTCAGCTTTAATAGCCCTATTGGAGCTTGCCCTATATGTGAAGGATTTGGACGTGTGATGGGAATAGATGAAGACCTTGTTATCCCAAACAAAAGCCTTTCTCTATATGAAGATGCCGTGGTATGCTGGAAAGGGGAAAAGATGAGCGAATGGAAGACCCAATTTATCCATGCCGCAAATAAATATAATTTCCCAATTCATCGCCCTTATTTCGAGCTATCTGACAAAGAAAGAGAGCTACTCTGGCATGGAGAAAAAGGGCTTCATGGTATTGACGATTTCTTCAAAATGGTAGAGGAAAACCAATACAAGATACAATACCGCGTCATGCTGGCTCGCTACAGAGGTAAAACGACCTGTCCATCTTGTAAAGGAGCTAGACTCAAACCTCAGGCATTATACGTGAAGGTTGGAGGAAAAACAATCGCCGACCTTGTATTAATGCCAATATCTGAATTGAAAGCATTCTTCGATTCACTCGAGTTAAATGAGACTGACGCCGCGATAGCCAAACGATTATTGACTGACATAAATATACGCATACAATATCTACAAAATGTAGGTTTAGGCTATTTAACACTTAATCGCCTTTCAAACTCATTGTCCGGGGGAGAAAGCCAGCGGATTAATCTTGCAACCTCTTTAGGCAGCAGCCTCGTAGGCTCGCTTTATATATTGGATGAGCCGAGTATCGGATTACATTCACGTGATACAGATCTCCTGATAAAGGTACTGAAAGAGCTAAAGGAGATAGGGAATACAGTTGTCGTTGTAGAACATGATGAGGAGATTATTCGTGCTGCTGATTATATTATCGACATAGGCCCAAAAGCCGGACGCCTCGGTGGAGAAGTCGTTTACCAGGGAGATATTGCCGGACTAGAAAAGCATACTGAAAGCTATACAGTTCGCTACTTGAACGGCGAAGAGAAAATAGAGGTTCCTAAAATACGACGCAAATGGAATAACTACATAGAGATCAAGGGGGCGCGACAAAATAATCTGAAGAATATAAATGTAAAATTCCCACTCAATGTAATGACTGTCGTGACAGGCGTCAGTGGATCGGGGAAATCATCATTGATATGCGATGTTTTCTATACAGCACTTGAGCGTCATTATAAAGGGAAGGGAGAACAAATAGTACAATATAATGGATTGGAAGGAGACCTCAAGCTGATAAGAGACATTGAAATGGTAGACCAAAATCCAATAGGAAGATCCTCGCGCTCTAATCCGGTAACATACATAAAAGCATACGACGAGATACGAAAGCTTTTTGCAGACCAACCTCTAGCTAAACAATTACACTTTAGTCCGGCTTACTTTTCTTTCAATGTAGAAGGTGGTAGATGTGAAGAATGTGCAGGAGAGGGGAAAATTTTGGTTGAAATGCAGTTTATGGCAGACGTATTACTCGAATGCGAAGTCTGTAAAGGCAAAAGATTCAAACAAGATGTCTTAGATGTACAGTATCAAGGAGCTAGTATATTTGATGTACTGGAAATGACAATTGACCAAGCTATTGAATTTTTTGAAAAAGGAAAAGGCACTACAGAAAAGAAAATAGTAAAAAGATTGAAACCTTTACAAGATGTCGGATTGGGTTATGTAAAATTAGGACAGTCCTCCTCTTCCCTGTCAGGAGGAGAAAACCAACGTGTAAAACTGGCATTTCATCTTGCCGATGAAAAACCTGAGCCAACTTTATTTATCTTTGACGAGCCAACTACCGGATTGCACTTTCATGATATAAAAACGCTACTGAAAGCCTTCGATTCGTTGATTAAACGAGGACATACTATCATTATCATAGAGCACAATATGGATGTTATCAAATGTGCCGACCATATTATCGACATCGGTCCTGAAGGAGGGAAAGAAGGTGGATATATTGTTTGTGAAGGCACACCGGAAGAAATTGTAAAATGTCCAAGGTCATATACGGGACATTTCTTAAAAGAGAAACTTTAATAACTCAATATAAAAAGGGCTTAAGAATAATTCTTAAGCCCTTTTTATATATTTATTTTAGAATATCTCCCCCACCCGATTTACTGGCATTAATGGTTTCATAAGTAAGACCTTTTACATTAATATCCGATCCGCCAGATGCTCTTACTGAAACTAATTTTGCCTTACCTGTCAATTTAATATCGGCTCCACCACTTGCTGAAGCAGCCAGATTGTCTACTCTGCCAATTTGAATATCAGCATCCGATCCGCCAGATGCCGATATATTTAGGTTTTGACCTTCAAACTGCTTAATGTCGGCATCAGCTCCACCACTCACTTTAAGATTGCAACTAGGCGTATTCAGTCTATTAATATGAATATCAGCTCCACCCGAAGAAGCTATATCTATATTCTTATTATTCGAGATCTCTTTAGCATGGAAATCGGCTCCTCCCGAGGTCGCTATTGCATCTAATACAGGGGCAGAAACATATGCTTTTATGGTACTATTTCGTTCAAACTTTTCATTACGTTTTCTTCCTAGCTGTAGACAGCCGTCTTTTACCATAATATCTATCTTTGCCATATTCCGAGCATCTGTTTCTATTTCTAAAGAACAGTTATTGCTTTGAGTAAAATAAACATCAATACCTCCACTAGATGAGATTTTGTGAAATACATTTATTTGCTTCTTTTCTTTTACGACTTGGGCAGATATAGTTGTTGTCAGAGCTATAAACAATGCCATGAATATAATACCTTTCGTTTTCATATTTTTATTTTTATCTAATATCTATATCTGCATAATTATTGGAAACAACAATATTGGCTGTAGGATTTCCTGTCCCAATTTGTCCTTTTTTTACCGTCCTGTTCCCCTTTTCTATTGACTCTGTATATTTCACGGAGAACTTCCTGGAAATAGTCAGATCTCCATAATTTAGTGTTGCATCAAACGTACTAGAAAAACCAGGGGAAAGCCCAATCGTAATATCACAATAACTACCTTTAATACTTATATTCTTCGCTTTAGGGGAAACGTTTCTAAGCATAACATCTCCGTATTGACTAGAAATACTAATATCCGATAGTAAATTATTAATATCAATATCTGTATACATTATTGAGCCATCCAGACGTCCTACTGAACCTATCTTACAATCTCCATAGGATGTGGACTTGTCTATCGTAAGAGTTTGAACATCGTTAAACCGGTAATCATTATAATTACCCGAAGTCATTATTTTATTTGCCCTATTAATTCTTATATCTGAATAAGAACCTGACAAATCCGCATTTTGCATTTCTCCAATTTTAACGTCACTATATCTAGATTTCAATGATATATTATTAGCCTTTTGAATTGACATTTCGCTGTAAGAAAGATTAGCTATTAATCCCCCACTCAACTGATCTATTTTTATGTTTCCATAATCCATATTAATATTCATCGCTGTATTTTTCGGAATACCAATTATATAGTTAATCTTAGAGCTTGCGTTACTTTTTCCTCCGCTATTTGTTGTAATAGAAAGTAATTTTCCAACGACAGACACATTGCATGATGCTGTAGCATTATTGCGGTCCAAATATTGAATTTCTAATTCTACTTGTTTAGAGTTTGACTCCCTAACAACAATATTACCGTATTTATGAAAAAACTCTACTTCTGAGATATTAGAAAAGGTTTTATTCTCGATACGTACTGACGTTCTTATCGATTTTTGGTCTGTTCCTTTAGAGAAATTATACCTATAAACCTTTGCATTTCGCTTTGTAATACCTCCAGGGCTTTGTAATACCTCCAAGGCTTCTTTAGTGGCATTCTGAGCCAAAACATTAATAGAGTCTATATTAATATTGAAATCCGCAACATCAGGAAATCGGCTTGTATCAATATAAATATCATCTATATTTTCCAACATTTTACTCACATCTAGATCAAGTTTCTTTTTAAAAATCTTAAAGGAATCTTGCGGTATACTCTTTATACCCTCATTAGCTTGCGATTGAGAAAAAGCGACGAAGCATAAGACCATTAATAATATATACTTTTTCATTATCGTTGTATTTAACATTTTGTGTATTTCCCTAATTTTTCATTTATATTATCAAGACGTTCAATATTAGCCTTATAGTGTCTTACTAGATATCGAATCGCAATTTCCTGATTTTCATTTTTAGCCATTTCATCAACAAAAGCTACATTATTAACTACAATCTTTTGAATATCTTCTGATAATTGTTTTTGATTCTCTGTGTCTGTATATGCCAGTTTACACATAATGTCGGCTATCCGTTCTTCCATCTGCTGATTATAAAACTCATTCATTGAGCGGAACTCATCAATACCTATAGCCTCCTCTGTTGTAGGGGCTACAGTAATCCTTTCCGGCCCATAGAATTTGACGGCAACACCTATTAATATTATAATTGACGCTGCAATCGAGATGACACTAAAAAGCCTTACTTTCTTGATGACCGGCTTATCCTTTTGCATTTCATTCTTGCTCAACAATGCTTCAAAGCGCTCAAAATGCCCTGCTAGAGGTTCCTTATCATCAAAGATTTCTCTATTCTCTTCTATATATTTTTCTCGATTTTTCATATCTCTTCCCTTTCAGATAAGTTCGATTAATTTTTGCTTTGCTCTCATATATTGTACACGAACCGTTCCTGGTGCTACATTTAGGATATCAGCTATTTCTTCGTGATCGTAACCTTCTATTAAATACAAATTTATAATTAAACGGCTCGAATCGGGTAGTTTTTCTATTGCAGTTTTAACTTTTCCGACCTGCTCCATTATTTGTTCCCAGTCATCGTCATCCGAATCAGGAACATTATAATGTATATTTTCATTCAGATTAGTAAATTCCATATCTTTTTTTCTCAACTTATCGATAGATGCATTTATTGCAATTCTTACCAGCCAGGCTTCAAAAGGGGTTTTCTCATCATAATTATCTAAGGCAGAAAATGCTTTCAAAAAGGTTTCCTGCATAGCATCTTCAGCCTCAGAATTATCACGAAGCACGCGATAGCAAGCATTATAGACCCTCTTATAGAAAGTAGTGTATAATTGCATCTGTGCTTTATGTTCACCTCTTCTGCACTGGTCTATTATTCCTGAATCAAAGCCTATCATTTATTCTTGGGTTACCCTTTCACTAATATATACGGAATAAAAAAAGGAGTGTTACAAAAGAAATCAATATTTTTTGAAGTATGCAATTATATATTATTTTCTAAAATAATAAGAGGCCTGATATCTATTAGATTTCCTAACAGAATTTGGTCATAGAAATATATTTGAAGAAAAAATATAATTTTTCTTAGAATTATTGCCTAATTAATAAAATTTATTCTACCTTTGTACCCGCTAACGCACTTTAGCCGCGGATGTGGCGTAATTGGTAGCCGCGCCAGACTTAGGATCTGGTGCCGTGAGGCGTGGGGGTTCGAGTCCCTTCATCCGCACTGAGCCGAAAGGTAAAACGAAGCAAATCCTTGAGAATCAATCGGTTTTCAAGGATTTTTTTATTCCCTGATTTTTACGAAAACAGCAAAATAATGCATTTTTAAGCATTATCCTGTAGCCAATTCGTAGCCAAGAATTATTTTTTCAGTCTGGCTACGAATTGGCTACGAATAAGGTTTTAATTCGCTGTTCTACAACATTTTGCATAGAGTCAAATTTATGTTAAAAAAGTAATTTTACAACAACAAAAATCAGCTTTATGGAAACAAAAATGACAAAAAAAAACGAAACACATTCAATGTAGTCTGTTTGATCAGAAAAAACAGAGTAATGAAAAATGGACAGGTTCCTTTATTTATCCGTATTACTCTAAATGGTGAAATTGCAGATATTCCAAGTCTCCGGAAGTACAAATCCTTCTCAATGGAGCCAAGCACAAGGAAAAACAAGAGGGAGCAGTCGGGAAGCACAGGAGTTGAATTATAATATTCAATCTGTAAAATCTCGTATTCATCAAATTTATTGTGATTTAGGACTAGAGAACAAGATGGTTAGTGCACAGATTATCAAAGACATCTATCTGGAAAATCACAAAAACGAAGAAAATGGTAAGACTTTGGGCGAAGTGCATTCGGAACATAATGAGAAGTGTAGACAATTACTAAATATTGAATATACACAATCTACTCTCTATAAATTCGATGCTTCTTTGAAATATCTGAAGGAATTCATGGCTAAAGAAATGAATATTGAAGATATTCCTCTAAAAGAAATCAATGAGGATTTTATCCGTAGATATGAACTTTATCTAAAGACAGAAAAAGGGTGCAAGAATAATTCGGCGATCAAACATCTCAAAATTTTCAAGAAGATTATTCGGATTGCTCTTATCAATGATTGGTTACAAAAAGACCCTTTTGCTCTGGTTAAGTTTCGACAAGACGAAGTGCATGTAGAATTTCTGACAATGCATGAATTAAATATTCTAATGGAAAAAGAAATGCCATGTAAGAGATTGGAACAAGTCAGAGACGTGTTTGTATTTTGTGCGTTTACTGGTCTTGCCTTCGTAGATGTCAAGAGTTTGCAAGCAGAGCATATCATTCGTGGCAACAAGGGGGAAATGTGGATTCGTAAACCCCGCCAAAAGACAAACAATATGTGCAATATTCCATTATTGAGAGTTCCACGAGAATTACTCGATAAATATAGCTCTGATAAGGGTTGCGAATTAAGAAGTCAAGTTTTGCCTGTCCCAACTAATCAAAAGATGAATGCGTACTTGAAGGAAATTGCAACAATGTGTGGGATAAATAAGCGATTATCAACACATTGCTCAAGACATGATATTTCGTGGCTCCATCTAAAAATGAATAACTTACAAGCCTCTTTTTCTTAATAGGTAACGATCTAGAAACGAGCGAAGCACTGTTTTCCTCTTCTTTTTGCACAACGTTAAAGAGCGATTTCTTTTTCAAAGATATTATTCTTTCTTCAATTTTGGGGATTTAGGTGGTAGTTTTTAAAGTTTTCCTTATCTGTGGCTATATCTGACAGCCATTAGTCTATGTTTCTATTCTCTCGCTTAACCCTCTTATAGCCAGTGTCTATATTTATATAAAAATAAATAATACATTAGATTTAACATATTAAATTTATAATTACATTTATCAGCGATTTTCAAAATTAATTTACCTAATACGATACTTACACTTATGAAAACTATCAGATTTTTACTATTTGCAGTTGCAGCACTAACAATTAGCACAATCTTTTTTGCGTGTCACAGCGATGATGAATTGACACCAATAAAACTAAAAGATTATGATGATACTACTATCAAAATAAATTACCAAGATGACCTAAACGTTGGTATATAATTGAAGGAGGTGACGGCAAATATTCTGTTACGTCTGATAATTCCGAAATTGTAACTGCTGAAATTATTAACACTAAGATGTATGGTACTGACATAAATTTGAGTTTGGAGGTAAAAGGTCTTGGTACTACCAAAATTACGATTACCGACAAATCGCAAAACTCGCTGACTTTGGATGTTATTGTTGATTATTTGACTTACAACTTTGTTGTTGTGAAACACGATATTTTAATAGTAGGTGGCAATTTAACTGAAAACGAGAAAAAAGCAATCAGTGAAGAATATCTAACCGAAATACCTGTAAAAGTTGGTGGTGGTTATAGATTCATTTTTACAGACTTATGGCATTCAGAAGGAGGAGAAGCATTGATTTATACTGACAAATTCGGAGATAACGCAATAGAAACTACTTTTGAGAAAGGGCGTATTGTTCATACTCCAGTTTATGAAATAATTATTAACGATGTAAAAAGAATTTTCGCATACGGTAGTTATGTTTCACCAACAAAATCCGATATGATTGTTCCAGTAGCTTTATTTGAAGATATTACTCCGATTGTAAAGGCTAAATATCCCAATGCAGAACTGGTATTATCAGAACAGAAAATAGAACCATCTACTAACTAATTAAAGATTTTATTTCTACATAATAAGTCTTTCGTTGTTAATATCATTTATAAAAACTGAATCATAATTATGAAATATAATTTAGTTGTTTTCTTGTTTTTTCTGATAACAATTAATATAAATGCTCAAAATGAATATTTAATAATTAATAAAAATATTCGTTTGTCAAAAGATAGTATAGAGC
>NZ_JAEPKU010000155.1 GCF_016652235.1 Dysgonomonas sp. Marseille-P4677 | reverse complement strand
ATAAAATTACTCATTTTTACTCGAATAAAAAAAGAAAAGACATATTGTAAAAATTAATGAATTCAATGTGTGAAATTTTATGTTGTATAACACATTTTTTCGGAATGCAAGCTGCGAATAGATAAGTATTTTTACATCGTTTTTGCGAAAACAATCTTCACTTAACCTTTTAGAACCATGAATTGGGGTGCATCAAAAAAGTTGTATCTCAGAGTGAATCAAGGGGTAATTGAGATCTTTTATGATTTAATTACCCTTTGAGAACTCTAAAGGTGAAGACCGAACATTAATGAACGATTTAGAAAGAAATAATTTAAATTAATAACTAAAGTAATATTATGAGTAGTATTGAGAAAAAAAATTACACGTTACCGATTATAATGATGATCTTCCTTTTTGCGATGATCTCATTCGTAACGAACCTTGCGGCCCCTATGGGAGTTGTTTTGAAAAACCAGTTCGGGGTTTCAAATGCTATGGGGATGCTTGGAAACTTAGGAAATTTCATTGCTTATGCTTTTATGGGGATTCCAGCGGGTATCTTATTGCAAAAAATAGGATATAAGAAAACAGCGTTGATCGCTGTTGCTGTTGGTTTTATTGGAGTTGGTATTCAATATTTGTCCGGAAGCGTGGCTAGTAACCAATTTGTAGTTTATCTATTAGGTGCTTTCGTTGCTGGTTTTTCTATGTGTATGTTGAATACTGTAGTTAACCCAATGTTAAATACGCTTGGTGGTGGCGGTAAAAAAGGTAACCAGCTGATCCAGATTGGTGGTACATTTAACTCTTTAAGTGCTACTCTTGTTCCTATCTTAGTAGGAGCTTTAGTTGGTGAGGTTGCAAAAGCTAATATTACTGATGTTTATCCTGTGATGTATATCGCAATGGGTATTTTTGCAGCTGTATTCATTGTGTTGTCAATGGTGTCTATACCAGAACCTCATATGGAGGTACAACATAAATCGACAGAAAAAGATACTCATAGTGCACTATCTTTCCGTCACTTTAAATTAGGAGCTGTAGCTATCTTCGTTTATGTAGGTATTGAGGTTGGTATACCTAGTACTTTAAATCTTTTCTTGGCCGATGCAACAAAAGGTGGAGGTCTGGATGGTACTACTGCCGGTTTTGTGACAGGGACTTATTGGTTTTTGATGCTAATTGGACGTTTCTTAGGAGGTGTAATAGGAGGAAAGGTATCTAGTAAAGCTATGTTGACCGTAGCATCTGCTATTGGTTTAGTATTGGTTACATCAGCAATATTACTACCTACATCTCAAAATATATCAATGCCTGTATTTATGACTGATCCGGCTACAGGTGCGCTTTCATTCGGAATGACCCAAGTTCCTATCAATGCTATGTTTTTAGTATTATGCGGTCTATGTACTTCTGTAATGTGGGGCGGTATATTTAATCTTGCAGTAGAAGGACTTGGTAAATATACAGCTAAAGCATCAGGTATCTTTATGACATTAGTTTGTGGTGGAGGGATTCTTCCATTCTTACAAAATCTGATTGCCGATGGTGCTGGCTATATGACTAGCTACTGGGTTGTATTTGCGGGATTAGCTTATATGCTATATTATTCTGCGGTAGGTAGCAAGAATGTAAATACAGATATTTCTGTAGACTAACTTGATCTAACAGAAATATTCTAAATATAAAAGCGGCAGGCTCAACGAGTCTGCTGCTTTTTGTTTATCTATATAACGAATTTACTGTTGTAATCATAGAATTGAATAGATAGTGCAAAGTCTCCTTGTAACGATGTATACTTTACTCCTTTTCAGTTAAAATTATTTGTGTTGTTTTAAATTTGTCTTTTAAATCTTAATAAGATAATCGAATAGGATTTGTATTTTTGTAGATACTAAACAATTAAATATATTATAATCCATGAAGAAAATATTTTTCGCTGGAGTATTACTATGCTCATCAATTGCTTTATCGGCCCAATCTATTACCGAGAAAGAGCTGAAAGATATACAATCGAGTTTTAAATTAGATGCTCCAACAAAAGCTATTCAGAATGTTTTGACTGGTAATTCTAATATTACGTCAAATGCTTTAAACTATGAGTTGCAAGGAAAAATAGACCATTTTTTTAGATACAGGGTAAATGTAAAAGGTATTACCGATCAGAAGAGTTCGGGCCGATGTTGGATGTTCACATCAATGAATGTGCTTCGCCCTGCTATAATGGAAAAATATAATATTGGAGAATTTGATTTTTCTCATAATTATTTGTATTTCTGGGATATATTTGAAAAATCGAATCTTTTTCTGGAGAATATTATAGTGACAAGTAAAGAACCTGTAGATAATAGAACCGTAGGATATCTTTTTAGCTCCCCTGTTAGTGATGGCGGTGTTTGGAATCTGTATTACAATCTCGGAGGAAAATATGGTGTTGTACCGCAAGAGGTAATGCCAGAGACTGCTCATTCAAACAATACTCGTCAAATGATTAGCCTAGTGAATGAAAAACTCCGTGTTGGGGGATATAACATTCGACAATTAGCAGCATCGGGTAAGAAAGATCAGGACTTACGTGTCGAAAAAACGAGTATATTGAAAGATGTATATCGCATACTTGCTTTGTGTTTAGGAGAGCCGCCTACAGAGTTTACATGGAGGTATAAGAATAAGAGCGGTGTGGTTAAAGAATTGAGAAATTATACGCCTCAACAATTTTATAAAGAAATTATCCCTGAAGATTATTCTGCAGACAATTATATTATGATTATGAATGATCCTACACGTGAATATTATAAAATGTATGAGATTCAGAATTATAAAAATACAATAGAGGGTATTAATTGGATTTATCTTAATCTACCAAATGAAGATATCAAAAAAGCCGCTCTGGCCTCAATCAAAAATAATGAAGCAATGTATGCTTCATGCGATGTAGGTAAACAAATGAATCGGGAATCGGGTATATCAGATCCGGATATGTATGATTATGAGTCATTGCTAGGTGTAGATTTGTCTATGGATAAGAAAGCTCGTATATTGACACGCCAAAGTGGCTCGAGCCATGCTATGACTCTGATCGGATGTGATACTGATGTGAGTGATACACCGGTGAAGTGGGAATTTGAAAATAGTTGGGGTGGAGCATCCGGCAATAAGGGATATCTTACTTTCACAGATAAGTGGTTTAGTGAATATATGTTTAGGTTAGTTATTCATAAAAAATATTTGGATGCAAAAGCAATTGACTGCTTGAAATTAACCCCGATACAGTTACCTATGTGGGATTATATGAACTAAGTGTATTTAATTGGTCATCAAATAAATGTTGAGCTTTTGATCTGTTTTCAAGAAATCACATTTGTTAAGGGAGTTTAATTTAATTAGTTTTTTAGACTTCAAGTGTTATCAAAATTTATAAAAAATATGTTTTATAATATGTTTTTTTATTTGGTTCGCTTGCGCAAATGCGCTTCCTTTGTATCGATAACCAAACAATCTTTATTTACCTTAAAGCCTAATACCTAATTTAACTCACACATAAGAGGAGGTTTCATCCAGAAGCCTCCTCTTATGTCTTTTAAGCCATTTGTCTTTTTGTAAATTTGACAGCAACCCATTTATCCTTTTCTGTATTATGGTCGAAAGTTAAAGCATGTTTACTGCACTCTTCTTTGATAAATGGAATATCTTCCTCATAAAAACCACTCATATAAAGTGTACCTCCATTATTTAGCACAGCAGCATAAGCATGGATGTCATTCAATAATATATTACGGTTGATATTAGCTAAAATTATATCGTATGCTTCATTTCCAAGCAATTCTGCACCGCCTATTTTTATCGATACATTATCTATATTATTTAGCTTGATGTTTTCCATGGCATTATCATATGCCCATTGATCTATATCGATAGCTGTAATAGGATTTGCTCCACGCATAGATGCCAAGATTGCAAGTATAGCTGTTCCTGTTCCCATATCGAGCAAAGATTTTCCTGTAAAATCATCCTTCATTATTTCTCTTATCATCAGTTCTGTTGTCTGATGATGCCCCGTGCCGAAGGCCATCTTGGGATCGATATATATATTATAGTCATAAATAGCAGGAGCATTATGAAATGTGCTTTGTATAATACACTTATTATCTATGATTAAAGGTTGGAAATAGTTTTTTTCCCATTCTTCATTCCAGTTCTGTTCTTCTATTGTTGTGAATGTATATGTAATCTCTGCTTCTATAGGTAAATTCAGTAAGACTTGGTCCAACTCCGTTTTATTAAATATATCATTTTGGATATATGCTATTGTTCCCAAATCGTATTCTATAAAACTTTCGAAACCGATCTCTGCTATTGTCGCAGATAATACGCCGTTCACAATCTCATTATTAGGCGTACATATAAATTTTACTTCTGTGTAAATCATTATTTAGTTTTTTTGCAAAAATACGCTTTCTATTTCAATTTATTTAATACGTGATATAAATATAGGTCAATAGCTGATTGATGTTTCATTTTTATTATCGATTTCAGGGATATTATGTTGTTTCAACTATAATTTCACATTGCTTTATGACGAGTTCTTTGTTTAATTGATTTTTATTATATATTTTCGCGTCTCGCTAAAAATAGTTAAAAAACCTACACACGGAACATTAAACACTAAACAGAATGAAACATCTACTAACCTTTGTTCTTTTTTTATCTAATTTATTATTTGTATCTGTTTTTGCACAAGATGCAAAAGTAATAGATAATACTAATTTATCAACAGCTGTACTACAAACAGATTCAGCTACAGTTTCAATGCAACTAGAGAAACCCAAATCGGACAACTCTTTTTTATCACATCTGAGTGTTGGATTGCGTGCATCTACTTTAGGAGTAGGAGTCCAAGTTGCAACACCTATAAATGATTATTTCAAACTACGTGCAGGAGTAGATTTTATGGGCTTTAAAACAGGTGATATCGAAATTGGTCTGGAAGATCCGGATGGGGCTTTTGAGAAAGCAGTAGGATATACACCAGATTATAATATGAAGGGGGAGCTTAATTTTACAAATGGTCATGCATTAGTAGATTATCACCCGACAAAAGGAATATTCCATTTGACGGCAGGATTCTTTCTTGGTAAGAATCAGTTAAAGGCAAAAGGTCTTTTAACTGCATCTGATGGAAGCAGAGCAGAATTGTTGCCTGGAGAGGATTGGCCTACTGTCGATTTTGATGGGCATCAGTTAAAGGTGGATAACGCTAATCTAGATGCTACTTTTCAATTGGGAGAAGTTGTTAAGCCTTACTTTGGATTGGGTATTGGAAGAGCGATCGCAAATAAACGAGTGGCTTTTAAGTTTGAGTTGGGTGCAATCTATCAGGGTAAATATTCTATCAAACAAAATGGAAAAAAAATAAACATTGCGGATAATGTGACTGAGAATTTTGAAAATATAGATACATATACCAATATCTTAAAGTGGTGGCCGATGCTGAATTTTCAGTTGACATATAAGATTTTTTAAAGATCTTGAGTAATGAGAATCTCGCTTTTTAAACGAGATTCTTTTTTTGTAGAAAAACTGTCAACACTAAAATTAATGAGTAATATAATAAAAAAAGAATTCATTTTATAAAATGAATTCTTTTTAAGGGTGAAAGACGGGGCTCGAACCCGCGACCTTCGGAACCACAATCCGACGCTCTAACCAACTGAGCTACGATCACCATTTTTGCAATTGCGGTGCAAATATATATATTTTTCTTATAATAACAAATGCTAATGCTAAAAAAAATGTTTTTGTTGTTATACTAATTTGAAAAAAAGAAAAGATATTGCTTTCGACATCTATTTAAGAAACTATCTGCTTTGAAAAGATAGCTTGAAACATTAAATAGTTATATTTATTCACACTTAAAGAGTGTTCTTGATAATGAAAAGAGTATTTTTGTGAGGATTTAATAAAACTAGTCTTTTTAATGAATATTTTAAAGAATTACGCCTTTACATTACTTCTGCTATGCGGCATACTCATAGGCGGAGTATGTGGTATTATCTTTGGTGAAGATGCATCTGTTGTAAAACCAGTAGGAGATATATTCTTAAATCTTATGTTTGTATTGATCGTTCCACTGGTCTTCTTTAGTGTATCCTCCTCTATCTGTAATATGAAGCAAACAAGTATGGTGGGGAAGGTGATCGGCAATATTATATTTATATTCTTCTTCACTGCCATTGTGGCTGCGATTGTAGCTTATGTGACAACTTTATTCTATAATCCATTGGAAGGAGTAAATCAGGCTGAAGTATTGTCCGGTTTGCCAGAGCAATCGGTTCGTACTTTGACCTCTGCTGAAGTTTTTGTAAACACATTTACGGTTTCCGATTTTCAGATGTTATTTACAAAGTCCAATTTATTACCCTTAATCATCTTTTCATTGTTCTTTGGGTTGGCTACAGCTTTTTCCGGAAAGAAAGGTAAGCTTGTCTCAGAACTATTGAATGCGGCGAATACCGTTATACTGAAAATGATGAGTATTATTATGATGGCTGCCCCAATAGGTTTAGGATGCTATTTTGCAGATACAGTAGGTAAGTTAGGAGGACAAATATTAAATGGTTATTTACATGTTTTTATCTTATATCTTATATTAACTGCTATTTCTTTTTTCGGTCTAAATTCTATATATATGCTTTTAGCCGGAGGTAAGAAAGGGTTTATCTTATTCTGGAAAAATATACTTACTCCTTCGTTGATGGCTGTTGCGACTTCTTCAAGTGCCGCCTGTATCCCAATAAATATAGAAGCTTCAAAGAAAATGGGAGTTCCGTCCAATATTGCTGAAACAGTAATTCCGTTAGGTACAAATATACATAAAGATGGGTCGGTGATGGCTGGCGTTTTAAAAGTAATTTTCTTATTTACTATATTCGGGCACGAGCTGACATCTTCTACTAATATATTTATGATAATAGGGGTTGCTTTGCTTGTAGGAGCAGTAATGGGTGCGATACCGAGTGGTGGCATGACCGGCGAATTGTTGATCTGCTCTGTCTTTGGGTTTTCTCCACAGTTGGCAGGAACATTGATGATTATAAGTACTATTGTAGATATTCCGGCGACGTTGCTTAATTCTACAGGAAATGTAATGTGTTCCGCGTTGGTTGCTCGTTTGAGTGTTGGAAAGGATTGGCTAAAAGAACAAATAACGACCTAAATCGATAAAATTATATGAATAAAATAGCATCAATTATATTTACTTTTTTCTCTTTGATTAGTGGATATATGCAAGGTCAGGAAAAGTATGCTCCTCAATTGTTGGAGCTATATAGAATAACAGATTCGTCATATTCAGATATAAGGGCTGAGCAACCTCCATTAATTGGAATTTCGGCAGGTAGAACGCTAGCCGGTAGTTCTATTGTTCAATCTACGTATGTAAATGCTATAGCTAAGGCGGGCGGAAAATCGATTATAATACCGGCCATGACAGATATTAATGTTTTAAGGAATATTGTAAAAGATTTGGACGGATTGGTCTTGACAGGAGGTGAAGATGTTGATCCGTTGTATTATGGCGAAAGTGAGATACCTGACATAAATGAAACAGATTCGGTTCGTGATATTTATGATTTAGTTTTATTGAAATTAGCTACAGATCGTAATATTCCGGTTCTTGGTATTTGTAGAGGAGAACAAATAATGAATGTGGCCTTTGGTGGTACTCTCTATCAGGATATACCTACTCAGGTGAAAGATAAAAGTATAACGCATAAGCAAAGCGAACCTAGAGATCAAGGTACTCATGATATATCTGTTACGAATGGTTCTCAGTTGGGGCGAATTCTTGGTACAACAAAAATATCTACAAATACCTTTCATCATCAGGCAGTCAAAGAAGTCGCTCCAAACTTTAGTATAGTAGCAAAAACGGCAGATGGAATCGTGGAAGCGATAGAAGCTTATCCTAATCGTCCCATCTTGGGGGTGCAATGGCATCCTGAGGGGCATGTGGCCGGAGGAGATACTACTATGATTAAGTTATTTAACTTTCTTATAGATGAGTCTGTAAAGTTTCGAAAGGCAAAGGAGATACATGGACGTATATTTTCTGTAGATACACATTGCGATACACCATTAGAATTTAAAAAGTTTGGCTTTGATATCGGGAAAAGAGAAAGCAATCAGGTGAATATTCCTAAAATGGAAGAAGGGATGCTCGATGCTATATTCTTTGCTGCCTATACAGGGCAAGGTCCCAGAGATAAAGTATCGACTCAAAAAGCCGTTGAGAAAATTGAAGGTCTCATTAAAGGTGTTCACAGTCAGGTGAATAAAAATAAAGGCGTGTGTGATATCGCATATACTGTTGATGATTTAATTCGATTGAAAAAAGAAGGGAAGAAAGCTATCTTTATCGGCATAGAGAATGGATATGGAATAGGCAAGGAACTATCGAATATCTCTCACTTCCAAAAGATGGGGGTAAATTATATAACACTTTGCCATACGAAAGACAATGATATTTGCGATACATCGAGCGATACTAAGAATGAATGGAATGGCCTTAGCCCTTATGGACGAGAAGTAATAAAAGAGATGAATCGTTTGGGAGTCATGATAGATATATCACATGCCGGAGAAAAAACATTCTGGGATGTAATAGAACTTTCTTCTCAGCCTATAATTGCATCTCATTCTTCGGTACAGGCCTTGTGTTATCACGATCGCAACTTGACTGACAAGCAAATGCAGGCGATAGCCAAAAATGGAGGGGTAGTACAAATTTGTCTCGTGGATTTATTTATCAATAAAGATCATAGTAAAGCGAGTCTCACTGATGCAATAGACCATATTGATTATGCAATAAAGATAGCAGGTATAGATCATGTAGGTATTGCTTCAGACTTCGATGGTGGGGGAGGTCTTATCGGTTGTCAGGGTAGCAATGATATGATTAACATTACGGTTAAACTTATTGAAAGAGGGTATTCGGAAGACGAAATAGCAAAGATATGGGGAGGTAACTTTTTGCGTGTAATGTCGGAGGTGCAAAAAGGAGCGAAGAAATAAATTAAGAAAGATTAGAAAAAGAGAGATAGCTAAAGCTCTTTTTTTAGATGTAAATATATTGTACTTTTGTAGATTATCCGAGCAAAATAAAATATTTGAATGAAACAATATCACGATTTATTGAAACGAGTTCTTGAAGAAGGTACGTATAAAAGTGATCGTACAGGTACAGGTACAATTAGTGTTTTTGGCCATCAAAGCCGTTATGATCTGGCTGAAGGCTTTCCTGTATTGACCACAAAGAAATTACATTTAAAATCGATTATATACGAACTTCTTTGGTTTTTAGCCGGAGATACAAATGCTAAATATCTACAGGATCATGGAGTTCGCATTTGGAATGAATGGGCTGATGAAAATGGAGATCTGGGACATATTTATGGCTATCAGTGGCGTTCGTGGCCTGATTATAACGGCGGATATATAGATCAGATATCAGATGCGGTAAATGCAATAAAAAACAATCCCGATTCGCGTAGGATTATTGTTAGTGCATGGAATGTGGCCGATCTTCCCAATATGAATTTACCCCCATGTCATGCGTTCTTTCAGTTTTATGTAGCTGACGGAAAGTTAAGCTTGCAATTGTATCAGCGCAGTGCCGATATATTTTTAGGTGTACCGTTTAATATTGCATCGTATGCTTTGCTGTTGCGGATGATGGCACAAGTTACAGGATTAGAGGCCGGAGAATTTGTGCATACGCTAGGTGATGCTCATATTTATACAAATCATTTAGATCAGGTTAAATTGCAGTTGACCCGTGACTTTCGTCCTTTGCCTCGTATGGTGATTAATCCTGATGTAAAGAGTATCTTTGATTTTAAATATGAAGATTTTGCTCTTGAAGGTTATGATCCACACCCACATATAAAGGGAGATGTGGCTGTGTAAAAAATTCCAGATTTTCAGATTTTTAATATTTTAGAAC
>NZ_JAEPKU010000154.1 GCF_016652235.1 Dysgonomonas sp. Marseille-P4677 | reverse complement strand
ATTTTGAACCATAACGAAAAATCTTTATCCGTAGTTATGCAAATATATTGAAATTAATTCATCATACTAGTGTTAGTTTCTTTAATAAAAGTTATTGCTCTCTAATAGAGATATTTTTCAAATTCGAATATTAATATGAAAATTTTGAGCCTCATCAACGTTCATTCTATCTGATAGTATTTCATAAAACAAGGTAAGAATATTATAGGCTATCATGTGTAATTCTTTCACGCTAATTACAATATTTTCAGGTCTATCTCTATCTTTAGAATTCTGCTGATATTTCTCAATAATATTAAAGCTAGCGGCTAAGGTAATATACTTCAAAATATATTCATACTCATTCTCTGACTCTATATCGACTATATCATATTTTTCGCCATGATATAGTCTTGACAATCGTTCAACCATTTGTCCCAAATGTAATAAGACAATAGAACTTTCTTCTCTTATTGTTTGACTATTTTTAGAATAAGCTCTAGCTCTATAAGTTCTTGAAAAATAATAAGACAATCTACGAAGTAAATCCAAATCTAACTTTTTATCAGTGCTAAATATTTCTTTGAAGAATCTCATGTCATATCTTTTCTCTTCATTTTTCCATGGATCTTGAATGATATTTATCATTTGTCTATAGGGAATCATGTCTTCAAATTCGTAAAAGATACTACTTTCATTAAGAACTGGACTAATAGATAGGCTCTCAAATATAGTTAAGATTAAATCAATTAAATTATTATTTTCAGAATATACAAACCCTAGTCCTTTTTCATTATTGTCAATTGACAATGTAAATTGTTTATCTTTCTGCCTTGTTATTTTAAGGTGAAATCTAGATATGTCATCGTAAAGTTCTGTTCTTTTGTTTAAGTTTAGAACAAGGAATCTATAAAGATCATTATAAATAGACAAGCTAGCTTTTGGAGTATAATTTGATGCCTGATTAACTAATTCATTATTTTGCAGTAAGAAACATTCATATATTCTTCTTTTTGATATATTATTCCCTTTAAAACGCCTAATAGTTTCTCTTGCCACATCTAATTCAATTAAAGAAGCTGGAAGATTGCAATAAAGATTCACATTATTTGGCAGTTCAAAATCTAAAGTATCATCATTAGATTCAGTCAAAGCAATTCCAGAGTTTAAATAAAAGATTTCACCTTTACTGCTACCATCATTTCTCTCATTAATTGTTAAAAGAACACCATAGCTACATTGATTAATATGATTCCCTTGTATTACTGCATCTATAGGCATAGGTAAGACTTTATCCTCTTCTATTGGACAGAATAAATTCATTACATTTAAATTTCTCTTTATATTAAAAGGTAATATTCTTTTTATCTGATCACCTTTCAAATTGTTTTTAATCT
Source organism: Dysgonomonas sp. Marseille-P4677 (assembly GCF_016652235.1). Taxonomy (GTDB): domain Bacteria; phylum Bacteroidota; class Bacteroidia; order Bacteroidales; family Dysgonomonadaceae; genus Dysgonomonas. Next base: position 8,659 of record NZ_JAEPKU010000154.1, on the reverse strand, counting down.
GTATTTCCAACTTAAAATCAATAAATGTGTCTTCTATATATTGAACTATATTATCAATATTCCATACATAATGTTGTTTGTCCTCATATAAAGTAATAATAGTTCCGACATCCTTTAGTTCTGGCAGTTCATTTATAAAAAAACAACCATCATAATTAGGTATTTGAATTTTTAAACCTTTCTCTGAATATTCATAACTTTTGGTAATAACATCTATCTCCTTGCATACCATAAATGCGGAAAGAAAACCTATTCCAAAATTGCTAATTGGCTTATATTCTATATTTTCATTTTTTTGTAATTCTTCAAAATCTTCTGATTTATAAAAACTTCGACCTATACTTGTAAAATATCTTTCTACTTTGAAACGATCCATACCAACTCCATGATCTATAATCCTAATAAATGTACGCTCTTTATTTGCGACAGGATTATTATCTATACCGATTTCTATTTTTATAATCTTCAAATCGTCATCAAGTTGCTGTCCTTTAGCTCGAAGGATATCTTCTCGTAATAAAATAGCGTCTAAAGAATTCTGAATTAATTCTCTAATAAAAACTTCTTTCCGCTTATATAAATTATCTCCTGTTAATAAAGGGAGAAGCTTAGGTATATATGCTTCAAAATTTAGATTATCCAAATCATAATTATTTCGTTCCACTTTTGGGAAAACGTAATAGAGCTTTAAACCCAAAACACCAAAACTATCTTCAATCTTAGTAATTCTTTTCTCAAAATCTTTAATAATTAGTACTGCTATTTTATGAATTGTTGGATCACTACACTTAAAATGAATTGAAATTGAGCGTCTATCTATATTACTTTCTAGTCTAAAAGTACTTATGGGAATATTTGGGTGAAAAGTCTCCTCGTTCAACTTAATATTAGCATTTATACGCTCATTCTTATAGTAAAGCTCGCCATATTTACTAAAGACCGAATACAGGTCAACCAAAAATAACGTTACTGTTACATAAGCAGTGTATTTTTTATATTTAGAAAAATCTGCACAAAGTCTCTCATATTCAATTATAAAATTTTTGGCTCTATTGGCTTCAAGTAGTTTATATATATGACCTAAATAGTCTTTATCTTCAAATAATACATTCAAATAATTTTTTAGAATAGTTATAAAATTATTCTTCCCTTTATTATGTTGTTTATTTAAGTAATTTATTCTATAATGTACACTATATAAAATTAATTGAAATCCAATGGGTGAATCCCTTAAATTTTTTATCAGCTCTTCGAATGGAGAAATAGCTGAGCTAATATTTTTTATAATATCCTCAATCCTATTGTTTGAAGATATATCATCTTTTTCATAAATGTCATTCCAATACAACTTAAATTCTTCTGGATATTCAACTCTAAACAAATTATATAATTCAGCAATTGAATGTTGAGTATTATCATTTTTCGGAGGAATTCTGAATGTTTCAAGACCTTGTAGAGAATCAAGTTTATAATTGAATCTAAAAACATCTGAAATGCGGTCAGAATCAGGACTAAATATATCTATTATCTCAAAAGAGCGTTGGGTCTCATCTTTATGGCTAAGACTACCAGCGGAAAAAACATAAAATATTGAATTGGGATTAGATAAATAATTATGATTAGTAACTGGTCCTATTATAGGCATATGCTTATGTCCATGCAATACAATCTTTACATTTTCTTTTTGAAACTTTTCTATTACATCCGTAAAATTTCGAATAATACTACTATCACCATATTTGCTGTATATTTCAGGAAAAGGGTAAAAATGATGATGAAAGCATGCTACAATAGAATAGTCTTCAATATTTTCTATTTTTTCTGCTAATTTTTTAAATGCATTTCGTAATTGCTCTTTACTTATGATTCCATAATCATCCCACTCTTCCTCCTTTTTCTTCAGAAATGAGGTTATTATTTCATCTTTTTGATTTTTATCTAAAGTTTTTAAGTCATTAATCCATTTTATTTCACCATCATCTAATTGAGAAGTCTCAACCATACAAGAGTTCAATCCTACTATTGCAACTTTTTTATCTGGATATACTTTTGTTGTAAAAAGATATTTGTCATTAAAATTTTCTTTATAATAATCCTGATTATAAAATCTCTCTAATACTCTTTTATATTCTGAAAAGTCTGGATCTTTGCTTACTCTTTTTAAATCATGATTACCAGGGATTATAATAAAGTTTTCGGAAGATAATTTTAGCTCCTGTTCTAATTTTCTCAAGAAATCAACTGTAAATTGCTCTTTGTCTATAGATTTATCTGGTCTTCCGTCAAATAAATCGCCAGTAATAATAACGCAATCAATATTTTCTTTATTATGTGTTTCAATTGCTTCTAAAATGAGAATAGCTATATCTTCAGGTTTATTTGAGCTTGCTCTTCCAAAATGTAAATCTGATATATGTAATGTTCTTAATTTAGCCATTAGTATATGTTTAGTTTAAAGTTTACAATTGATCTTTTTCTCCCCATACTCCCCAATCTTCTCTTCACAAATTCTTTTTGTAATATCTCGAAGTAACTCTACTTTTGGAATAAGAGCATCAATATCCTCTTTCGTTACTACAAAATCAGGATTGTAACGCCCTTCGACATAAGCAGCTTTTACGAGATTAAAAAGCCGTTTTTCTTCCTCTGTATCCTGTGGAAATACTTTTATAAACTCGTCAGAATACTTCTTTACAGAATTGAGAAGTTTTGAAAGATTATGCTGTTTAGGATTCTCCAATGTAAAAACTAAGCGAATGGCATAAATATAATTTTCACAAGCTTGATGGAGATTAAAAGAAGCTAATTGATAATCCCTCATATTATCATAAATGAGCTTAGTAGTTTGTAGAAAACCATTACCCCTCTCAAATTTACTATCAAAATATCCTTGAGCCTGTTGTTTTATTTCCTCAAAGCTGAGTTTTCTTCTTCGAGCAAGTTTGAAGTTTCCACTATCATATAATACAACACCTTCTTGCTTTATCTGTGTGTAGAAATACCGTCCTTCGTTCAGATACTTATTCAACTTTTTCATATCCTCACTGATAAACTGAACGGGAGGTTGTCTGTCAGGATCTTTTGCACGTCTGTAATACATATCTTCTACATTATCGAGGGCTTTTATGGCAACACCATCTGATATACCACTTGTAACAACCAGTAAATCATAATCGCTTACATAAAACTGTCGCTTGCCAAATTCGTATTTTTCGTCATATACCACATAGTCATTACGGGCATAGCTTCCGTAAAGAATTATCATTTCTGTTTGCTTCAACCGTTGTAAAACAGTTTCAACAATAAAATTCAATTCTTTCTTATTATTCGATGGCAAATATGTGATTGACTTCTTCATTTAATCGTATGCTCTATAAGTATCTCATAAAGATATAAAGATAGTAATAAGAATGTTAATTATTATATAAATTGTATATTTGTGAAATCAGAAATTAAGACAGAGAATCTATTTGGTATTTGTTTTATCATATGTTCTGTTAGTTGGTACAGGACAAATGAACCTTAACATTCAGATGTAGAATAGTTTTTTGCTCTCAATATTATTTATAATAAAACATATATCTATGAAAACAAAAATTCTATTTATATACCTATTAAGTCTATGTTTATTCTCTTGTAGTGATGACGACAATGTAAAGCCTATCACATTAGTAGATCGTGATGAAACAACAATTAGCTTGTACTATCCCAGAGCTACGGGATATGGATTTCCTTTACAAGGAGGTGATGGTAATTATTCTGTAAAATCAAATAATGATAAAGTCATTACAGCAGAGATGATATCTCCTATTGATTTGAGTTTGACAGCAGTGGGTATAGGGGAAACGACTGTCGTAATAACAGATAATTCTCAAAATATGCTTGTTTTAAACATTAGTGTAAATTATGAGACACATCGCTTTATCGTGAAGCAACATGACATAAGGGTGTTTGGAGGAGATTTGACTGAAAATGAGAAAAAAGAAATTAGTGAAAATTGCCTTGCTGAGATACCTGTAAAAGTTAACGGTGGTTATGAATTTATCTTTACAGATGTAGCTAACAATAAAGGTAAAGCAATTATCTATACAGATAGTTATGGAAGTAAAGGTATTGAAACTACTTTTGAAATGAAGGAGATAAAAGACAAGATTATACCTGAATCTGCAAGTTGGGGTTACGAAGTTATAATCAATAACGAAAAAAGAACTTTTGTGCAAGGAAGATATATTCCTTCAACCAAAGCAACAGAACCAGTTACCATTGCTTTAATGGAAGATATTACTCAAAACGTTCAGGTAGAATATCCTAAAGCAGAATTAGTCTATACTTCTCAGGTTATCGTTAGATCATCTTATTAGGTTGCATTTCTTTCAAGATGTTATCACAACTCCCTAAATGATTTAAGGATAAATATTTAAAATAGAAATGAGCCAGAACTGAATATCTGGCTCATTTCTGTTATAAACAACTAATCATTATTTTTTCTTTTTCATTGGAGTAGCCATAGTCTTTAAACTATCGACCTCCGATTTCAGGTCATCAATAACAATTGCCTGTCTGTAGTATCTACTCGTCAGGAGCGAATAATCATTCTGTTGTTTCATCGAAAAGAGGCTAAGAATAAATATCAAAACTCCGAGTACAGCTATCACGAATGACGACTTTCTGACTTTGAAAAGAACAAAGTTGAAAATATCTTTCTTTTGCAATAAAGTCTTTACATTGTCTAAATTGTGACTATCAGGTATTTTAATATTCTGGATAGCACCCAGCATCTTTAAAATATTGCTGTTTAATACTTCATTATTATTCTTTATTTCATCAAATTGCGATTGTTCAAATTTGCCTAATGCATTGGCATATTTCATTACAATATCTTCGATGTCTTCTTTTGCTAGACTCTTTTGGTTCTTTGAAATCTCATCTAGCTTGCCCCAAAGGGCTTCATTTGTTATATTCGACATAATCTTAAATTTTTAATTGTTATTACATTCCTAATCTTCGTTTGCGCTTGTTTTTTTGCTGTCGTCGCTTTTCTTCATAATCTATTCGGTCTTTGAACATTTCTTCCTCATAATCGTCTCCATGAGCTTGTGAAGTAGATAATGTACCTAAACCATCGACCACAGAGCCAACCAAAGATGCTCCTTGTAGAGTCGGATTATTGGCGTCGTTGATTGTTTGCCTAATTGAGCTTTGCTGTAATTGGTTGTTGAGTTTCGCAAAGCTAAATTTTCGGTCTACTTCCGATCCCTTGAAAGAATAAGTACCTTTTTTAAAAGAAATTCCTTGCACCTCATCGGTCTGCCCTTTGTACTTAAACTGAATTTCTACTCCTTTTTGTTTGAGTAAATCTCTAAATTGATTCCAGTTCTTTGACTTCTTCAGGCTATCACTAACGATTTTATAAATTTCATATTTAGCTTTCTCTGCTCCTTTTAGTTTTTGAATATTAGTCTGCTCTTTTCCTTTTCCATAAGTCAGATTGTACTTATCCTTAATCTGTTTGCAAACTTCAATATTGCGATAGTGGTCGTTCTTATCGGATATGGTTTCTCCCTCATTATCTACTCTGTTGAAAACAATATGACAATGGGGATGATCGGTATTACCATGTTTGACAACAATAAACTGTGTGTTTTCTATTTTCATCGCTTTCAAATACTCTTGAGCTAGTTGCACCATAAAATGATCAGACAGTGTGGGTTCGTCCTCTTTTGCATAGCTTAGGGGTATATGTCCCACACTTTTAGACAAGCCAGGTCTCATCAACTTTGCACATAAAAACTATTGATAATAGCCTTTATATCGGTTTCTAAAACTCCTTCACTATACAATAGTTCAGGATTTTTATCTCTATCCATCACATAAGAAACACATTTCTTAAAACTTCTTCCTTTTCGCACTTTTCCAATCATCTGACAACTTTTTTATGATTTCTAAAATGGCATCCAATACTTCTGTTACTTTAGCTTCAATCTATTTGATTCCCATGAAACGTATATATTTTAGCAACTGATTGAGATTATTACCCATATTCGATAAGTTTCTCAACACATTTATATCTTCTTTTTTATGGGCTCTACAATTTTTGCATTTAGCACAGCATCATGGCAATAGTTGCTCAAGGTCATCCTCGGATGTGATGCCCGATGCTTAATAGTGTAGAATTCTGGCTCGGAAAAACAGACTCCGATTTTCTCCGATTTCTTTGTTATGAGACTCTTCTTCGGTCGCCCGCCTTTCTTCTTATTTTGTTTTTTGTTATTCATCTTTTTGAGTTTTAATTATTATTACTCTCTATAAAATTGTCGACCAGCGGGAGCAATTTTCCCTTTGGCGATCAGCCAAAGCGAGGGTTTTCATAGCATGAAAACATAACCTCGCTACGCAGATATACATAAGGTTAATGTCATATAGCAAACTTCTGTTATTACATGAAGAATATATTTACTCTGATAAGCAAACCAAAACATCATCGGTCGGGGATCGCCCTCGCGGCAAGGGGGGGAGACCACTCCTCCCGACGAGCGAAATACTTAAAATTTTCTTTGTTTTTTTGCGTCCAACATTTTATTCACATCTTCCAATGAATAGAATATTGTCCCACCAATGACAGTAAAGGGTATTTCTCTATTATTACGCATAGTCTGTAGTTTTCCATGCGATATTCCTAGCAATTCCTTTATATCGGAAGAGCGTAACCATTTTTTGGGAGAGATAGATGGCAGTGCTTTCTTTATCTCTTCGATCTCTTTTAAGATTCTTGCTTCAAATTCCTTGAAGTCTTCGTACGTCAAAATCTGTGGCATAATTCAATAATTTTAAATGAAACATGCCACGAAAAAATGGAAAAATACTCGGGAGAATTGTTGACTAAAACAAACTGCTTTAATCAACACTGATAATCAACAATTTAAGAATAGACTAAATTTTATCCAAATCAATATTTTTGAGTCTATCTAATAAATCATCGTAAGCTGATTTAGCTAAGAAGGGATCATTTTTGAAGCGACTATAGCTTTTATAAAATGAGGTAAAGTTTATGCTTTTTCCTGATATAGTTATTTGTGAGGTTATCTGTCTGATAAACTCTTTGTCTGTCACTGAGAGTTTTAAGTTATTTGACAAAATTAAGGCAGTAAGTAAAGCAGTTAATTCGCTTTGTGTTAATTCTGTTAAATCCGCAGACACAGTTGACACAATTTGTACATCCGATTCAAAAGCATTGTCTATTATCTCTGGAATCTTTCCTTGTACTTCTGATTTATGCATCCATTGCAAATAATTTAGACAACTATCTTTGTCTAAAAGAAAGTCTCGACTAATAACCCAATAAGGAAGTAGAAATAAGACTGATATGCTAGAGATATAAAATATCAGCCAACTTTTTAGAAAAAAACAGATAGTAGCCATTGCAATGGCTACTATTATTAAAGGGAGTGATATTGTTCTTAGATTTACAAGTTTAGAATACCTAGATATACGCTTCTTAGTTCTTTCTTTTTCATCAGTCCAAATATGATTAAAATATCTTTCATCTTTATTTTTAGGATCATTCTGAATACGTTGATAGAAAAATCTTAGCTTTCCATTAAAAGAGCTATCAAAAGCACCTAAATAGTCAAAAAAACTATTCCATTGATATTTAAACTTATTTTTCATAGTATAGCCGAATTATGTTCTATCTTTTATATCATCCTCCAAGCGTTTTAAGTCTTCTAGGTCATCTTTATCAGCTTGTTTTGCATCTTCTATTTTTCTTCGGGTATTAAATTCTTCATATATTTCGTCTGCGATTCTTTCCATTTGACTTTTACTTATCGTGCCACTATCTTTCAATAGTTTCCTATCGTTAAACTCTATAATACGATCTACATTTTCCTTCCAGAAATTCATTGTAATATCTTTCCTGTCCTTTGCCCGAAGTTCTGCCGTTTCAAGAAACACAACTACAAATCTGTTTAAACTATCCAACTCATCTTCTGATAAATAGTTCTTAGCTATATAAATATCTTGTTTTCGTACGATCTTTCCCTTCCAAGTAGTTAAAGCCATATTGGGCTCATTGGCATTAGCCCTTGATACAACTAACTCGGTTGCCGTTTTATTTGTTATAGCGTAAAGTAATTTATTTTGTGTTTCGGCAAAAAACATTTGAGTCGCTTTATCTGTAGCATCATAATCACTCGAAAGAGCAAACAAATCTCTAACTTTTTGATAGAATCGCTTTTCAGATGCTCGTATATCTCTAATACGAACAAGTAGCTCATCAAAATAATCTGGTCTGCCATCAGGATTTTTGAGACGGTTATCATCCATCACAAACCCTTTTATCATATATTCTTTTAGATTCTGATTCGCCCATTTCCTGAACTGAGTGCCTCTTTTACTTCTTACTCTAAAACCTATAGCAAGAATCATATCCAAGCTGTAAAAAGTAATGTTGTATTCCTTGCCATCTGAAGCAGTTGTCAAGTAATCCTTGACAACTGATTTTTTATCTAACTCTTTATCTTCTAGTATATTTATGATATGCAAACTTACATTTTGCTTAGAGGTGTCAAAAAGTTCGGCAAGCTGGTTTTGATTCATCCAAACATTGCCATCCTTAGTCATTAGAGATACAGATACTTTTCCATCATCTGTATTGTAT
>NZ_JAEPKU010000153.1 GCF_016652235.1 Dysgonomonas sp. Marseille-P4677 | reverse complement strand
GTGAAAGAAAGGGCATCGACAAGATAAGGTTCAGTTACTTTTTTTTGCATGCCGTTTTCCAGCATTTTTTCATAACTTACTTTACATTCAAACCAATTGTGCATATGAATATTTTCTTATTATTAAAATCTATATTTTACCGATACAAATTTAACTAATTTAATTTATAATATCTATCATTTAATAAAAGTTCCCTATAAGATTTTTGAAATATTTAGTTTAGTAATTTTTGTTTTGTTAAAAAGTAAGAAAAGTAAGGCTTTTTACGGTTGAGTTATTGTTTTAATATTGGAATACACTATTTGTAGTATCCAGGTGGAAGGATTCTTGTATTAACAGCGGTTGCCCTGCTATTATTATTATTATTATTATTATTTCGGTTTTTTTCAACAGATGCCTTTGTGTATTCTTTGTTCTGAATATTACTGGTTCTTCTTCCTTCGACAGAGGATTTTACAGGTGTAGTATCTTTACTTATAATATTAGCAGGCTTCTCTGTATCTTCTATTTCGTCCGGTACTGAGGAGATCTTTTCAGTTTCTAATATTCTGTCTACAGCGGCTGTTATTTCGAGCTTTAATGCCCCTCCTGATTCGCCTTTATTCTCTCTCAATATCAAGAGCTGCCTTTTTGTTTCTTCATCGTTTACGATAATGACAGATGGTCTTGAAGTTTCACGATCCGAGTCCCTTTCTTCTTTCTTGTCACTTCTGTCCAATACCATTTTTATGGCTCTGATGTTAGGAGGATAATGTTTCTTTTTGACAATTCTTGATTTTTCTTCCAAATTTGCAGGATTCCCCTTTGAAGGCATATACGATATCTTTTCCTCTTGTACAGTATATCCTTCCAGTAGTTGCTTGAGTCCTATACGAGCTGTTGTCAACAACATTTCGTCTCGATGCCTTATCGCGTCTTTTAATCTTTCTTCGAATTCAGGTTTTGTATTTTTCCACTCATAAAATGTTTTCGGATTTATTTCTGTCATTCTACATATTTCCGAAACACTAAACATATCTGTTTCTACAAGTTCTATGATCCGTTTCAAGAGATCTTCACTATACTTTGCCATAATCTTTTCTTAGTATAGATAAAGAAAAATATATCTCATAAAAGGAGACGTAGGTGGAGTATAAGTTCAATATTAAGCTTTACTCTTTTTTTATCGTATATTTTATATCAAACACCGATGTTGACCTGCCTTTATATACATCATATCCACTGCTGGTAGATACAATAGTATATATCTCATCTTGTGACCAGTCATCGTCATATACTTTAAAACCGTCGTTTGTAGCCTCTATTCTGTATATCAGATCAGAGTCTTCATCACTAATATTATAACCCTTGTCTGTAGCCTCAATTCTGTATCTGAGATCGGAAGAAAATGTCGATCTACCCTTATATATCTTGTAGTTGTCGCCTTCTTTGTTTACCGTGTATTTTGTGTCGAATGTAGAAGTCGATCTTCCTTTATATATTTTATATGCTTCACTATCTTTCTTTATTGTGTATCTGAGATCGGAAGAAAATGTTGATCTACCCTTATATACCCTATATTCTTGTGCGGAACAAGCGAAGCTAATCAGATAAAGAAGCACAATAATAATCGAAATTCTCATGAATGTATAATTTAAAAAGTTTGAAGGAAAAAGAAAATGAATATATGTGGTATAAATATAATAATTTATTCTTAAGTGATAAATGAAAAAAGCCACAAACTTGCGGCTTTTTTCGTTGAATTATTTCTTAATTAGAAATTCCATTTCAATGGTTCGAAGTATGCTTGTGGATGAATACAAGCTGGGCAAGTTTTAGGAGCCATTTTGCTCTTGATTACAAATCCGCAATTACGACATTGCCAGTCAATGGCTTCTTCACGAGAGAATACTGTATTAGTTTCTACTCTAGCCAGAAGAGCTTTGTAACGGTCTTCGTGCATGTTTTCTACTTTAGCTATCATGCGATACATTACAGCTATTTCTTTAAATCCTTCTTTTTCTGCTATTTCTGCGAATGCAGGATAGTCTATAGCCCATTCTTCATGTTCGCCAGCAGCTGCTTCAATCAGGTTCTCTGCTGTTGTTCCAATTTTTCCGGCAGGGTACATAGCTGTAATTTCAACCATACCTCCTTCAAGAAATTTAAACATACGCTTTGCATGTTCTTTTTCTTGATCAGCTGTTTCTAAAAATATAGCTGCAATTTGTTCAAATCCTTCTTTTTTAGCTTGGCTAGCAAACATAGTGTAACGCATTCTAGCTTGAGATTCTCCGGCAAACGATTTTAATAGGCACTTTTCGGTTTCTGTACCTTTAATACTTTTTTCCATAACTTTTTTGATAGATTAAATTGATAGTTTTTACAAATTTAATAATTAATATCTGTAAAAAGAAATTGGTCACAATCATTTTATACCTTTGCGGTCTTAAAAAATGTGTAGCAATAATTGCTTTTAAATAAGTTCTTTAGAAACATTCTAAACTAAAATAAAATGTATTTTTATAAAAGTTTATTTATTAGTAACTTGTACGTTTTTATAGTTTACTACTATTTATGTTAATTGTGTTGTCAATTTCGTTATGAAAAAACAGTTGTTAAAGGATTTTACGCCACAGTTGTTTATATCGCTGAAGACGTACGATAAAGAAAAATTTATGCACGACCTGATGGCGGGTCTCATAGTAGGTATTGTGGCTCTACCTCTAGCCTTAGCTTTTGGGATAGCATCCGGTGTAACTCCGGAGCAAGGTATAATAACTGCAATTATAGCAGGTTTTATTATTTCATTTTTAGGAGGGAGCCGTGTTCAGATCGGAGGACCTACGGGTGCTTTCATTGTTATTGTATATGGAGTCGTACAAACACATGGAATAAAAGGACTTCTTATTGCGACGATAATAGCAGGTATAATTCTGATATTATTAGGAGTTTTTAAGCTGGGGAAAATTATAAAATTTATACCATATCCTATTATCGTAGGTTTTACCAGTGGTATCGCAGTGACCATATTTACGACGCAGATAGCTGATATTTTCGGTTTAAATTTTGGCGGAGAAAAAGTTCCGGGAGATTTTATAGGTAAGTGGATTATATATTTTAAATATATACATACAATTAATTGGTGGAATACTCTAATCAGTATTGCCAGTATTTTAATTATCGTATTTACACCACGTATTATAAAAAAAATACCGGGATCATTGGTTGCTATTATATTAATCACAGTAGCTGTTTATTTATTAAAAACATATTTTGGAATTAATGCAATAGATACTATCGGAGATCGGTTCAGAATAATTGCAGAATTGCCTGCTGCTGAAATTCCCAATATCGATATGGCAGCTATTACGGACCTACTTCCTGTAGCAATTACGATAGCAATGTTAGGTGCTATCGAATCGTTACTATCGGCAACTGTAGCAGACGGTGTAATAGGAGGGGAGAAGCATAATTCGAACACAGAACTTATAGCACAAGGAGTGGCCAATATCATAACCCCATTATTTGGAGGTATACCTGCCACAGGAGCTATTGCCCGTACAATGACTAATATAAATAATGGAGGACGTACGCCGGTTGCCGGGATTATACATGCTGTGGTATTGTTATTAATTCTACTTCTATTGATGCCGTTGGCTCAATATATCCCTATGGCCTGCCTTGCCGGGGTATTAGTTATAGTAGCCTATAACATGAGTGAATGGCGAACATTCAGAGGCCTTTTGAAAGATCAGAAATCAGATGTGGCGGTCTTACTCATAACTTTCTTCCTGACCGTTATATTCGATCTTACAATTGCTATTGAAGTGGGGATAGTATTAGCGGTTATACTATTCATGAGGCGTATCAATGAAGTTTCTACAGTGTCTGTAATTAGAGATCAGTTAGATTTGACAGATGAGAGTGAGTATACGCAAGATGAGGAAATTTTAAAGTTGCCTGAAGGTGTTGAAGTATATGAAATTGACGGACCTTTTTTCTTTGGTATTGCTAATAAATTTGAAGAGAGTATGCGTATTATAGGGGATAAATCTAGAGTGCGTATTATACGTATGCGTAAGGTGCCTTTTATTGACTCTACCGGATTGAATAATCTGGAAACTTTATGTAAAAAGTCGATGAGAGATGGAATTCAGGTTATTTTGTCGGGGGTACGTCCAGAAGTGCGTGCTATGATTAGAAATTCTGAAATACCTCAAATGATAGGGCAAAATAATATCTGTGATAATATAAATATAGCATTGGAAAGATCAAATGAGGTTTTAAGAGAATTGGATAGTTTATAATTTACATTTAATTCATAATATAAAAAGGATATTCCCATTACAGGAATATCCTTTTTCAATAAGTATAATGTTGTTTATTATTCTAAACCTCCACCTAAAGCTCTGTAAAGATTTACAGATGCCTGAAGTTGTTCTAGCTTATCACTTACTTGTCCTAGTTGTGCTTGTAAGAGACTTTGTTCAGCATTTAATACTTCTGTATAATTTGCCTCTCCGGCTTTCAACAAACTTTGAGTATCATCGACAGCTGTAGTAAGAGCCGCCACCTGTTTGGCTCTATCCTCATTCTTACGAAGAGAAGTTTCGTAATCATACATGATATTAGATACTTCCTGACTAGCAGTCAATACTTTTTGTTCGAATGTAAGTAATGCCTCTTCTTGTTGAGCTTTAGCTAGTTTCAATTGACCTCTCAATTGATTTCCTGCAAATATCGGTTGTGTAAGTCCACCTACTATATTTGCTAAAATATTGGTTGGTTTAAAGAACTGAGATAGGGTTGTAGCCCCATAGCCCACTGTAGAGGTACCTAAGGTCAGAGATGGATACAAAGAGCGTTGTGCAACATTCTTCATTTCAAATGCATATCTGAAATTCATTTCAGCCTGAAATACATCAGGGCGTTTCGCCAACATTTGCGCTGGAACTCCTGTTGCAAGTTCTACAGGTACAGACTGATCATGGAGTGAAGTGCGGGTAATAGGACCTGGTTTACGACCTAACATCAAGCATAAGGAATTCTCTAATTGTCTGATTTGGTATTCCAAATCAGGTACACTTATTTGAGTGTTATACAATAATGCTTCACTTTGTTTTACACCGGCACGATTCAATAGTCCGGCTTCCATCATGGCACTCATTGTAGCTGTACTCTCCTTCAACAACTCAATAGTCTCCAATGTAATCTTAAGCTGTTCATCCATTGCTAATAAGGCATAGTATGTAGTTGAGATATTAGCAACAAGAGATGTTTGAATGAGATTACGATAGGCCTGGGTACCCATCAGGTTAGCATATTGAGCTTTTGACTTGCTACTCAATTTTCCCCAGATATCAGCTTCCCATTGTACAGCAAAGCCTAATCCCCACTGATCGCCTCCATTGTATCCTAAAACTCTTTCTTTTCCGTTTTTGCTGCTTATTTGAGTATGAGTTACTTGTCCTGCTAAAGCTATTGTAGGAAAATACGCAGACTTAGCAACGTAAAGACCCGCTTCGGCCTGTTGTATACGAGTATATGCAATCCGCAAATCATAATTATTGGTTAAACCTTCATCAATTAAAGCCTGAAGTACCGGATCAGAAAAATATTCTCTCCAAGGTATGTTTGCGATAGTCGTTGTATCTGTTGAGTTTTCTCCTCTAAAAAGATTATCGGTATTTACCTCTGGTGATTTGTATTTACTTGTATTTAAAATTCCACAGGATGTGAGTCCCATTGAGAGTATTACCCCCAATAGAACTACACCTTTTGTATATTTATTATTCATATTCATCATTTTTTAGAATTTATGAACTCATCATTTGAGTTGATCATTCCCGATTTACTAATTTTATCCTGTATTGTTTGGAAAATGATGTAAAGTGATGGAATAACCAATACTCCGATCATAGTACCAATAAACATACCCCCAACCGCACTTATACCAATAGATTTATTACCTACAGCACCGGCTCCTGAAGCCAAAGCCAATGGTAACAGACCGAAGATAAATGCAAAAGATGTCATCAGGATCGGACGTAAACGAGCTACTGCTCCATTGACAGCGGCTTCTACAATACTCATACCTTGCTGACGGCGTTGGATCGCATATTCAACAATAAGGATGGCATTCTTGGCTAAGAGTCCGATGAGCATGACGAGCGATATCTGTACATAAATGTTGTTTACAATACCTGTACCCATCATCATGGTAATGAAGATAAATATAAATACCCCTGCCAGACCAACCGGTAATGAGAATATAACGGCTAATGGAAGTATATAACTTTCATACAATGCAGCGAGTAACAGGTAAACGAAAATCAAACATAAAGCAAATATCATAATAGTTTGATTACCGCTGTTAACCTCTTCGCGGCTCATACCCGAATATTCAAAACCATAACCTAAAGGTAATGTCTCTGCTGCTATTTCTTCTACAGCTTTAATAGCATCCCCTGTACTCTTACCTGTCATAAAGTTTGGAATAATATTCAAACTCATAGAAGAATACATATTGAAACGAGTCAACATTTGTGGTCCTGTAACATCTTTTACTTCAATAAATTCTGTAATAGGAGCCATTTCTCCTGATGCTGTTTGTACGTATAACCCATTAAGGTCTTCAACTTTGGAACGATATTCAGGTGAGGCCTGAGCCATAACACGAAATTGTTTACCATACAAGTTAAAGTTAGATACATACATACTACCTATATATGCTTGAAGGGTACTCATTACAGAACTTAGGGTAAGACCGGCTTCTTTAATCTTAGGTATATTAGCCTCAATTTGTTTTTGAGGGAAGTTTGGATTAAAGGTTGTCATTGCCATCATAATTTCTTCACGTTGACGTAGTTTGTCTAAGAAATTATTGGTTATATCATAGAACTTATGAATATCTCCACCTGTACGGTCCTGCATTTTCATTTCTACACCAGTACCCAAACCAAAACCTTGCAGAGTAGGAGCTCCCATGAACAAGAATGTAGCATCGTTCATTGATGCTGTTCTTTTAGTCATTTCTGCTACCACATCATTCACAGTGGTCTTTCTTTCACTCCATGTGTCCAGTTTTATAATAAGAGCGGCATATGATCCTCCAAGACCTCCACTCAGGAAGTCTACTCCTGTGATATTCAAAACATCTTTCACGTGAGGTACTTGTCTGGCTTCCTTAATAACATTTTTGGTTAATGAATCTGTTCTTTCCAATGATGCTCCCGGAGGTAATGTTATAATTCCTATTACAACACCACTATCTTCGGATGGAACAAAACCGGTTGGTATCATCTTCATTAAGCCCCCCATAATAAGTCCTGCTACTACAATAATAGCTACAGTTATCCAGCGATGACCTCGTTTTCCTAAGAAATGAAGTGCCGATTTATATTTTGTCGTAGCTGCACCAAATGCAACGTTGAATGTAAAATAAAATCTTTGTAATAGATTTTTCTTCTTATGTCCATCTTCATCACTGTGAGCTTTTAGTAAAAGAGCACAAAGTGCCGGACTTAGAGTTAGAGCATTAACAGCCGATATGATAATTGAAATTGCTAGTGTAAGACCAAACTGCTTGTAGAATATCCCTGATGTACCACCAATGAAGCTCACAGGAACGAATACCGCCGACATTACAAGTGTAATAGAGATAATCGCAGGGGTAATTTCTTTCATCGCCGTCATTGTTGCTACTTTTGGATCTTTTTCTCCTGCATCCAACTGAGCATGGACGGCCTCGACGACGACTATAGCATCATCGACCACAATACCAATAGCTAGTACCAAAGCAAACAAAGTAAGCAAGTTGATAGAGAAGCCAAATAATTGCAGGAAGAAGAATGTACCCACAATAGCTACAGGAACAGCAATTGCCGGAATTATTGTTGAGCGCACATCTTGTAAGAAAACGAATACTACGATAAATACAAGGATAAATGCTTCGATCAATGTATGAATTACTTTATCGATAGATGCACTCAAGAACTCGTTAGCATCCATCATATAGTTAATCTTAAAGCCAGGAGGAAATGTTTCAGAGGCTTTATCCAACTCTGTTTTAATGTTATTAATTACCTCCTGCGCATTCGATCCGGCTGTCTGGCTGATACCGATAGCTACCGACTCCAATCCGTTTGTTCTCGAAATAACGGCATAACTTAAAGAGCCTAATTCTACATCAGCAACATCCTTCAATCGGAGTATCTGTCCATTTGTAGAACGTACTATTATATTGCCGAATTCTTCTGCCGTTTTAAGACGTCCTGTAAATTTAAGTGTGTATTGAAATGCTTGATCACTATTTTGTCCTAACTCTCCGGGTGCAGCCTCAATATTTTGCTCACTCAAAGCGCCTATCACTTCCATTGGAGTAATTTTGTAAGATGCCATCACATCTGGTTTGAACCAGATACGCATTGAATAGTCTTTTGCTCCGAACACATTGGCATCTCCCACACCATGCACACGCTTGATCTGAGGTAATATGTTGATATTAGCATAGTTCTGAACAAAACGGGAGTCTAGGTCCGGATTATCGCAAGTCAACGATATCATCATGATCGTACTACTTTGTTGCTTTCTTACGATAACTCCAGTTTGAGTAACCTCCGATGGCAATAGAGGTGCAGCACGTGCAGCCAAGTTTTGAACGTTTACCGCTGCAATATCGGGATTAACTCCTTGTTCAAAAAACACGGTTATATTGGCCGAGCCACTGTTAGATGCAGAGGAGGTCATGTATGTCATACCTTCCACACCATTTATTTGTTCTTCCAATGGAATAACCACACTGTTCATAACCACATCTGCATTTGCTCCAGGATAAGTCGCTGTAACCTGCACTGTGGGTGGAGCAATATTAGGATATTGTTCCACAGGTAATGTAAACAGACCTATTATACCTAATACCACAATAATGATGGATATTACGGTTGATAATACAGGTCTTTCTATAAATGTTTTTAACATTGTATTTCTTTTTTTAGTTTTACGCTAGTACAAGTAATCTTGGTAATTATTGTGCTATGATTTTTGTTCCGTTCGATAGAGTAGCCACACCGGCTAATACGATTCTATCTCCGGCGACTAAACCTTCTGTTACAGCATAACTTTTTCCATCAGGAGTTGAGTACGCTGTAATTGTTTTTTGTACCACAGAATCACCTTGAACTTTATACACAAGAGTCTTATCTTGTTGCGCAAAAGTAGCTTCCTGAGGAATTACAAATACGTTATGTAATGTTCGTGGTATAGAGATCTTACCACTAGTTCCACTTCTTAGATGTCCTTGTGCATTAGGAAACTCAGCTCTGAAATTTGCAGATCCAGTTGTTATATTTACCACTCCTGTTATAGTTTCCAGTTTTCCCTTTTCAGGATATACCGTTCCATCTGCAAGAGTTAAGGTGATTTCCGGCGCATTTTTGATTTTTTCTGCTTGGGTTTTACCTTCAAGATTACTTAGGAATTCTGTCAAAGCCTTTTCGTTCAATGAAAAATAAGCAAAAACATTACTTGTATTTGCTACTGTAGTCAACACATTCGCACTATTCACCAAGCTTCCTTGACGATAACTTATAGCACCAACAACACCATCTACAGGACTAGATACCTTAGTCCAGCCTACTGTAGCCACTGCATTACTCAATTGAGCCTGAGCCTGAGCCAAGGTTGCTTTTGCCGATAATAATGAATTATCATACATATTTAATTGGGTATGGCTTACAATGCCCTTTTCAGCCAAAGGCTTGATTCTATCTACATTTACCTGTGCTGTGTTCACTTGTGCTTTTGCACTTTCCACTGCTGCTTGAGCTGTTGTTAGAGCCTGAGTCGCTGAAGGAGAGTTAATCAAGAATAATGCCTGTCCTTTTTTTACAACCGAACCTTCATCTACATATATGGCATCAATAAAGCCATCTATACGTGGACGGATTTCAATATCTTCCTTACCCTTTATCGTAACAGGGTATATGGTTTCCAATTCAGCATCCTGCTCAGCCATCACCTGAGTTTTATACGGTTGAGGATCTTTATTACCTCCACC
>NZ_JAEPKU010000152.1 GCF_016652235.1 Dysgonomonas sp. Marseille-P4677 | reverse complement strand
AAATATCTGAAAGATAGCGACACGGTTTTAGACTTCGGGTGTGCCACAGGAACAGCAACCAATGAAATAGCAAAGCAAGTAACAAAAGTTGTCGGTATAGATATATCTTCCAAGATGATTGATATGGCAAAGGATAAAGCCAATGAATTGAATATTACCAATGTTGACTATAAGCAAGCTACAATATTTGATAATACTCTCGAAACTGAATCGTTTGATGCTGTTTTGGCTTATAATATCCTTCATTTTTTCACCGATACAGAACCAGTTTTGCAGCATATAAGCGGATTACTAAAACCCAACGGAACTATTATTATCACAACTGCATGTTTGAAAAAAAGGTCATTGAGAAATGTTCTGCAAAGGCTATTTCTCTCTCCCTTAATGTGGTCAGGTGTAATTCCATATATGAAATACTTTTCACTATCCGAATTTCAAAATATTTTGAATAAAGACTTTCAAATTATAGCACAGGAAAATATCTCTCACAACTATTTTTTCGTTGTAAAGAAGAAACAAACAGAGTAAATAGTCAAAATCAGAATAAATAAATTATCAATCTATTTTTACAAACCTAATTAATACAATATGATACGAAAATGTACTGGTTCAGATTTAGAGACGATTTACGAGATAATAAACGATGCTTCGATAGCTTACAAAGGTCATATTCCAGCAGACCGTTGGAAAGAACCGTATATGCCGATGGATGAATTAAAGCATGAAATTAGCGAAGGAGTTGTCTTCTATTGTCTTGAAGAAGAAAACGAGATACTCGGAGTAATGGGTATTCAGTATGTATTGGACGTAAAACTGATACGTCATGCCTATGTGCGGACAAAAAAGCAAAAAGGAGGAATTGGTGCACAATTACTCCAACATTTGACAAACAATCAGGAAAAACCGATACTGATTGGTACATGGAAAGATGCTGCATGGGCTATCGACTTCTATTTGAAAAACGGGCTCCGACAAGTTTCAGAAGAGGAGAAAAACGCATTGCTGAAAAAATATTGGAATATACCAGACAGGCAAGTAGAAACATCTGTTGTTCTTACAAATAAGTAATCAGATTGATAATAACAAAATAAAATGAAACTTTAGGAAAAATACTAATCATCGAACCGAAAATACATGTTTCTAAGAATAATTTTAGAGAAATGGAAAAAATGATTTCTGATAATGGCTTTCATATTGTCGAGAAACCAAAGATTTTCTTTAGTATGTCCCTGTTGCTTTCATAAGAAAAAGTAAATTAATTATAAATCTATATAACACTTTGAATTTGTAAAAATGAAAAAATACAAGCTATATCAAGTTGATGCATTTACAGAAAAGTTATTCGGAGGTAATCCGGCAGCGGTTTGTCCACTAAATGAATGGCTGGATGATAATCTGTTGCAAAAGATAGCAATGGAAAACAATCTTGCTGAAACAGCATTTTATGTGAAGCGGGATAACCGATATGAAATCCGTTGGTTTACTCCTAATGTCGAAGTCGATTTATGCGGGCATGCAACACTGGCAACAGCCTATGTCCTGTTCTGCCATGAAAATCATAAAGAAAACATTATAATATTTCATTCTCCCAGAAGTGGGGAATTAATAGTAAGTAAAAAAGCTGATGGCTTGACATTGGATTTTCCTATTGATGAATTTTGTGAAACACCTATATCAAGTGAAATAACAAATTGTTTTGACAAGAAGCCTGTTGAAGCCTATAAAGGAAAGACAGACTATATGTTGGTCTATGAAAAAGAAACGGACATTACCGACATTCAGCCACAATTTGGAGATATCGCAAAACTAAAAGCAAGAGGGGTTATCATTACAGCAAGAGGTGAAACTGTTGATTTTGTGTCCAGATTCTTTGCCCCTCAATCGGGAATTATTGAAGACCCTGTAACAGGTTCAGCCCATACAACTCTAACTCCATATTGGGCAAAAAAACTAAATAAAACAGAATTGTCGGCGGTGCAATTGTCTGAGCGTAAGGGTTATTTGCAATGTAAACATACAGAAGAAAGGGTAGAGATAAGCGGACAAGCCAAATTATACATGAAGGGTGAAATTTTTATCTAGGAGTCTGTAATAGCTAAGACTAAATCTGACAGTTGTAGGTTATCTATGATCGTCAGATTTTTGTTTTATAATTTATTTTTTAGTCTCCTGACTTCCAAAAATAAGCATGTTTTATTGCTATATAACCTTTTCAACAGTATCCTTTCGTAAGAGCTTTGCTGTCTATAAAAGTTTGCATTGGAGTTTTCCCATAACAGTATTGTAACATGAAACTTATTTGATATAAATAGGGTATAGAGAGGAGGGAAGTCCTCCTCTCGAATGTTTCGATATCTAATTAAATAATCCAAACCATCACTCGGTTATAGTAATCGATATTCCATCTACCCAATGTTTATGTTCATTTGTATAGTATACATACGCTGAAGATGCCATGCCTTTGTAAGTTCCCGGTATTTCAGCTTTCAGATCGAGGTTTATTATCTTCTTGTCATTAGGTAACATATGGCTGTAATAGATAACCAAATTGTCATCTATAATTTCGTAATAATCGAAAACCAGTTTGTCTCTAAGTTCTTTCAACTGCCAAGGCTGCAAACTCATACCTCCCGGGATTCCTATAATAGCAACATTCATAGGTATTCCTTCAGATTTTTTATTTTCCAGAATAATAGAAAGTCTTACTGTTTCATTTCTTTTTACGGTGTTCGAGCTTAGTTTTGTGGTGAGGAATACAGCGCAATCTTTACTACTCTCTGGACGATCGTACTCCCAATGTAAATTAATAGTATAAGGTAGTGCTTTCCCTACATCGGCATAATTAAGCTTGATCTGATTGTTTTCTTTCAGATTGAACATATCTGTTATGTCTATACTCATTTCCTTGTCTTCTCCAACTTCTTTAGTTAGGTCTAGACTCGCTTTTTTCGTATCATTGATGCTAATATTAAGAACCCCTTTATCTAGCGACTTAGACCCTGATCCTGCATATCTTGTAATAGCTTGCAAACTTAATATTGTAGCCTGAGTATTATAAAATCCACCATTCGAGCGTTTAGACGCAATGTAGTTAATACATGTATCTATTATAGGAAAATTGATCGGATCGTTGGATTTTAACATTGCTATTGTCCATAAAGACATAGTTTCTTGTGTAGCCGAAGGATGAGAACTTCTGGTTATAGATGTTTCTATTTTCATTTTATCCAAACCATCTTTCATATTATTTTTGAAGTATTCTATCAGTTTATTATGGTTGTCCATATCCTTCATATTATAAGCCGAGTTCGCCATTAAAGCCATACGATACATATCTTTACTTTCATAGGCCTCCTTCAGGGCGGTCGCATATTCTTTCTTTATAGCATCGGTTTCACCTGTTTCACTAAAAGCATAAGTAATATAGGCATCGCTAATAGACTGTGGAGACCCCGCGAAATTATCCAGACCTCTCGTATTGTTAAGGAAATGGCCGGAGCCATCTTTTCTGCTTCTGATGAAATCTCGTGCACGGTCAACCATTGCCTGATCTACTTTATCGTAGACTTTCTTCATCTCGTGAAACTGAAGAATACCATAGGCCGTTAATCCTGTATGAGCCGGATCATTTCCGAACCATTCGAATCCACCTGTCTTCTTTATCTCATAACTGGAGAGTTTTTTGTAACCATTGTCAAGATACTCTAATGCTTTCTTTCTAATTTCCGGTTTATCTTCACCCGATGCTTCGATAGCTTGTAGAGCCATAATATTCGGAAAATTTGAAGATGAAGTCTGCTCGAAACAACCATAAGGTTCTCTAAAGATACTCTCTAAACCAGAGAATAACTCGTCGAAGGTATTTGTATAACATACTAAATTAGCACGGAATGAACCTTCAACCATTTCGCCTTTAGGACTAAAGTTGAAAATATCATTTTTTCGTCCAGATAGGCTCATCTTTCGAGGAAAATAAACTGTACGTACAGTTACACTTCTGGTTATTTCGTCAGACATAGTGTCTGCATTTGCTGAGATGGTATACTTATGCTCTCCTGTGGCATTGGTCGGTGAAAAACTGAGAAATATAGTTTGTGTCGATCTCTGTGCCACTTTTACCTCTATTTCTTGCTTGTCTACAGCTTTTAATTCTTTAGGCAAACTTATTTTAACTTTAGCGGTTATTTCTTCATCTGTATTATTGTTAACCATTATAGGAAGTTTTACCGTATCGCCTAGCGATGCGAATATTGGCGATTTTACATCTAAAGAGAAAGGTTTTGTTGTTGCAATATTATGATAGTAGCTTCCAACTAATCCTGTAGAATTAGACAGACCTTCAGCGGTGATTCGGAATGAAGATGATGTGTCATTATTAGTGAAGCTCAAGATTGCCTTTCCTTCTTTATCTGTTGTTACATCTCCATTCCAATATACAGTTGCAGCTAAATTATCCGCATTATGATGTTTTTGTTCAAACTTGCTAGATACATAAAATTCCCGTTTAGGAATACTTACTCCTGTATAGTTGGGTTTTGGAGTTTTATATTTTGTGAAAACAGGTTTCTTTGTTGAAATATAAATTACGCCATTAGCTGTTTTGGGAACAATATCACTTATCGGGGTCTTTGTGACTGTTACGGACTCTATATCTTGTATGTTGACATAATCGTCGAGATTATATACACCATTGATTGTTTCGCTCAACAGTATACCATTCAGCACTACCGCCGGTTGGGTATTGCCTTTTCCAAATGAAGATATTCCTTTAATATATATTCTATTTCCTTGTATATTATTCAAATTATCAGGCTCGATGAGTAGACCAGCAACTTTTCCTGTCAGTGCATTTTTAATATGATCTACCTGAACTCTAATTTCTTCTTGTCTGACAGAGGTAATTGCTGCTGCAATAGATTGCTTTCTTTGTGTGCCATATCCAGTTACAACAACTTCATCTAGTGCTTGATCATTGTCCCAATTGGGAAGTTCGGGTATGACAACTTCTTCATTTTGGCTAATTCCCCTAATTACGATATTTTCTTCTTTCTCCTTCACCTTCTCTTGTCCTATTACTTCTATATCGTCAGTTATTCTTTCTCTAGCTAAATTTAATGGTGAAAAATCAGTATTCTCAGGTATTATTTGTGGTCTGCTATTAAACAAATTTACATGATTAGGGCTTTTTGTAATAATATAAACATTTCCGGACAGATCAATATTGTGGAATGCAAATTGACCTTCAGGTGTAGTTTTTGTTTCTACTACTCTTCTTTTATTTCCATTTTCGATTAAATAAACTGTGGTTTGTTTTCGTTTATTATTTTTATCCAAAATATATCCATATACATCGCCTATTTTCTCGGCAGTATGATCGAGGGTAACTCTTTTTTCAGTAATTACATCTTCCCAAACAAAACCTCTCCATCCATGTGTTAACATAAGATAATCAATCGCTTCTTTTGCTTTTTCTTTAGTAGGGTCGAAATAGAAATATGGTTCTTGAATATTTCCTTTTAGTTCCGAAGAAAAGAACATATGACTTAATATATTGTCTTGTTTATCATCGGCATAGGTAATTAATTGTTCGTCTACAACAGAAATAGCTAACTTAGCTGATGTGGGCTTGTTGTTTTTATCCAATGTGCGTACAGTAAGTTTAACTTCTTCTTTAGGACTGTAAAATTCTTTATCGGTTTCAAGTTTTATTTTCAATCCGTTTTCGGGATTGATGAATACAAGGCGTTCGCACTGTTCTTTCATATTTGCATCGAAGAGAGTGAAAACAGCTACGCCAATAGGAAAATCATTCGTTTTGATCTCTACCTTGTTATTCCCTTTTTTGAGATTGAGCGTTTGAGTACAATATACCTTACCTTGAGTTTGCCCTATAAGGAAGACAGTTGCTTGTGCAGGGCTATATATATTCCAAGATAATGATTTTTGTGAACGATCGGCTAATCCAAAGATAAGACCGTTTTCTCTGGCTTCGGGTAAAGGAACTCGATTTTCATTACATTGCGGTTGAAGAATTTTGGCAAAATATTTTTTGTTAGGCAATGGCTTGTGACTGAAAGCACCCATCCCCAGATGAAAACTACTAAATGAACTATATTCGTTATTCTCTTCATCAACAATAACTCCACTGACATCAGCGCCCTTTCCGAATTCGTCTAAAGCTTCGAAAGCTATTTTACTCTCTACGTTTTGTACCATATGCCCTCCTTCAGGGAAAAATTGCATTTGGATTTTATTAAGAACAATAGGAATAGAACGAGATATTGATTCTTCGATACCTTTTTCCGAAACGACTATTTGCAATAGGCCATCGGACGTATCAAGATCTGCTGGAAGCTTGAATTTTATTTTTACATCGCCATTCTCAACAGTATTTTCAAGAGTTTGTACAACCTTTCCTTTCAATCGGATCGTTGACTTAGCTATGCTTCCATTTGTTTTCTGATTACGCAGATTGTTTACAGAAAGAGATACTACCACTTCGTCATTCGGGCCGTAAGCGCGTTTTTCGAAATCAAGCTTGAGAAGTAGGCGAGGGGTTATTACTTTTTGTATATTAATCTCTTTTTTGAATATAGCTTTTTCTCCCCAATTTTTCATCCACTGGGTATATGCCGTTAGGGTATACAATCCTCCGGCAAGATCTTCCCTTATATTAAATTCTCCATTGCATACGCCTTCCAGTACATTATGCTCATGTTTATTTACAAGGTTACCTTTTGGGTCTCGCAATTCGATGTAAACGACATCACTTATCGTAGATGCACTATGGTTGTTACTGTTTACAAGATATATTTTGTACCATACATTCTCTGTTTGTTTATAAAATGTTTTATCCGTTTGTATATATACTTTTTCTTGCGGATAAAGCAGGTTGTATTGGTTTAATCGTTTCATTAACTGCTCGATAAACGGACTATCGAAGGCTAGTAAAGTAAAAGGAATAACTAAAAGAAGAAGTATATATATAGTCTTTTTCATCTCATTAAAATTTTAGAGTTACCGATAAACTGTATCTTTTGATAGCCGGCGAATTAAATAAATCCAATCCTTTTCCTGTACTATATCCAAATAGAGTTGAAGACGGATCAACTCCTTTATAAGAAGAAAAGAATAACAAATTTTCGGCTTGAATTCCTATTGAAACATCTTCAAAGAACCGGCTTTGATTTCTTTTGACGAGAAGGTAGCTTAAAGAAATATTGGACAATCGTAGGTAAGAAGCATCTTGGATATATTCTTCACCTACGCCATCGGCACCATAGCGCACCCAACGGTTCTGATCAATAGGAAGTGATACATCATAAAAATCGACACTTTTAGAATTTCTATTTCCATTTGCAAGAACTCCATCGAAAATATGGCCTCTTGTATTTCTCAGTGAAGCAGACGTTTCTGACATTCCCAGATAATCAAGGTAAGCTTGCGTTCCATTCCATCTGTCACCACCGTTGCTGTATTCGAAATTGAACATAAAAGAGAATCTTCTCCAACCAAGGTTGGCCGATAGGTTCATAATGTAGTTAGGAGTTGGATCTCCAATTAGCTTCAATGCCGGGTCTTTTACAGGAAAACCATCATTATCTATCAGCATTTCGCCGTTATCATTCCTTTTGTATGTTGATCCGTAAATGACTCCCAGTGGTTCATCCTTTGCGAAAAAAGTTCCTATATTGGAAAAACCGGCTAGTTGTATTTTTTCTTTTCCTTCATATACCGATTTTACTTTATTACGTGCTCTATTAAAATTGAATTTAAATATTCCATGGAAACGATTATCTCCCCATCCTGAATTGTGGTAATATGTCAAGTCCAGTAAAAAACCGTAATTATTGAGTCGTCCAATATTATCAACTGAGAAAGCTGCGTCGGTATATACAGGGGAAAACATATTGTGAGTTGTGTTATTATAATAGTTTAGCTCCGTATAAAATTTACCTCTAAGAAATGTAAGCTCTAAACCTAATTCACTATTTTGATAGATTTCGGGTTTCATCTTATGTGAGAGAGGAAGTATTTCTCTATCTTCATAAAATGTTTTCAATGCATTTGTCGAATTCTGAGAAGTAGATAGTACGGCGCGATTTCTAAAAACAAGAGGATTTTCACTTAATGAACGGCTTGTTGATCCTCTGATCCCTATATAATCGATGAATTCGTTATCGAAAAGATCGTATAGAGCATCATTGATAAAATCGAGCTTGCGAAGATTATATTTTGAGGCTACCGTAGGAAACAAGTTCGTAAATTCTTTTACTGTATTTGAAAAATAGTGTTTGTTATATACCTCAAAGAAAAAGTCATTCCGATTAACTCTCATCCCATAAGAGATTTCGTTGCTATTTCTCAATCGATCCATAATTGCAACATCCATTCTCTTTACTTCATCCGAAATATGATTAAAAGTATATCCTCCTTGTAAAGTGATTGTTGTAGGATACTTTTCTATTCTGTAACTAGGTAGTAAAGCAATCGATAAATCAGAGATATTTTCCTTTCTTCTCAGGGTTTCTATAGGGGTTGCAGAAATTTTCCCTATGGTCATATCATCCCATTGGTAACTATAACTGGCTGAGGCATCGGTCTGAAATTTGGCATTCTTATATTCAGTTTTGGCATATGCTGTTATCATTTCACCCTTATCTTTGTCGGGAAGTTTGCTTACAATATAATATGGATTAGCAACATCTTTAGGTGCATACGAACGCATTGAGCCGTCGCTAAGTTGCCACGAATTATTTTTATTTACTGCATCATTCCGTTTCAGACCATTACTATTGTCGAATGTAGGAGGTGTTGTGAAAATACTATGCATCAGACGGCTATGGTTGGCCCCGTTATTCATAAAATGATTTGTCCTTATAGAGCCAAGTATTCCCATACTTGTAGAGAACTTTCCTGTCTTCATATTTTCGATTTTTAAAGAACCATTGTACTTTTCTTGATCAGAATTGGGAATGGGGCTATTGATCTTATTCTGATTTAAAGTAAAATGTAGAATGCTTTTCTTGATAAAAGTTTTTCTATAGCTCAGGCTATTATTGAAAGATAAAGCTGTCCTGAAGAAATCTACCGGATCATATATGTTAGCTCTGATACTGTTTCCAAGCCCTTTATTAATTAGTGCTCCATTGTTGTCATAAGCGTAATTTCCATCTGTATATTCGAGCGAAGATATTTGTGGCCCCCAGCTGAATTGTTGATTCTTATCTGCGCCTTGCCATGTATATTGTCCGCCAAGGGCTTGGCCTTGTGCATAGTCGGTTTGCAACTCAGGGATACGTCCTATTGTTGAGATGGAGAAAGAACCTGTGTATTCAAATTGTTGAGAAGAAGGACTTCTTTCCTTTTCTTTTTTGATATTGTATTTATTTCCCGATTTCGATAGCGATTTTATATCTCCAATATAATCGAATGAACTACTTTCCGATAGGGTAGGTGTGTTGTTATTTAAATAGACAACGCCAAGTGTGTCGGTACTGCTGCCTAACAAAGGCGATATATATTGATCTAATTCAATTCTCAATGGTTGATTAAAACTATATTTCTGACGGATAATTTTGTTCTGATACCAGTTCTTTGAATCTTTAAATTGTAGAATTATTTCATTATTTATGTCAACATCTCTGAAGGAAAAATAACCATCTTTGTCTGTTTTTACAGTTTGTGTCCTATCCTTCTCAATTAGTTTAACTTCAATGTCTTTTATTATTCTATTCCACGAATCTTTTACATAACCGTTTATAAAAGGTGTAAATTCGACTGTAATTGAATCTTTACCAGTAATGGGTATTACAACATGTTTTTCAGAACAAATGACAATGTGAAGATCGGAAGAGATATCATTATATGTAAAATACCCTCTTTGGTCTGTATAATCCAAACCACTATAAATAACTCTTTTTATAGGGATAGAAGGACAAGGTTGTCCTTGTGGAGTAACGACTCGGATGGTGATATCTTTTTTCTGAGCATGCAATAGTAGTGTAGTGCAAAGAAGGATAAAAAGAACAATTTTTCTCATAATTTTATAGTTTAATTCCAGATAGAAATTTTGCCGGAAGTAGTATATAAAAAGTTCGGTTTCTGTGTGTTTGTATAGAAA
>NZ_JAEPKU010000151.1 GCF_016652235.1 Dysgonomonas sp. Marseille-P4677 | reverse complement strand
GAAAGCGGATGCAAAAGTAGAGAAAACTTTATTATACTCCAAATCTTTTAAGAGAAAAATATTAAAGTTTTTTTATACCTCACTTTAATAACCTTATAACAAATGTGTTATAAAACATATTTGTTATTAAAAAAGTTTACTTATAGAATGAGTCTCTGAAAGAAAAGATAAAATCATCCTATAAGAAGATGAAATCAATCATCTACCTATTCCAAATTCATACGTAAGTTTAAATGCAATGCCATGATAAGTCGGCTTAAAGGCTATTCTAGTTTTAGGTTCAGTATCACTCCAATCATAATACGTTGCATTTTGGAGAGAATAGACCAATCCTAGATTTAATGCACGCTTTCCTTTCTTGGAAAGACTTATACCCAATGACGTACTACAGTAAAATCCTTTACCCATAGCGGCTGAATATCCAACTTTCAGATCCCAAAAGGGCGTCGTAGATTCGTCAAGGAAATTAATACGAGGATTTAAAAATATAGGTAAAGATGAGTCTGCATCGTTTAATGTCAAATCAAAAGCAGTTCCTACACCTATATAAAATATAGGATTGAATTGAAACCCGACAGAGCCAGCTGTTTCGAACCTATTATTTTTGGATTTACCTATACCTTGAATATATGCATAATCAAGAAATGCACGAAATCCTCTTATTTCACGATTCCAAATTCGTTCTCGTCGCTTAGGCCTAGGAACGCTGAAAGGATCAAAATAATCGTCCGGATTTGTACTTCGTTGCGCATTAATTATCACAGGTTCATTCGTCATTATGGGTATTTGTATATTATCATGAGAACTTATCGTTTGCTTTAGGATATCGTCCTTTTGCGATTGTTCTGAAATAAGGTTTTGCGATATACCAGATGATATGCCTGATGATTTGGGAGTGCCTATTTTGAATTTACTTTGCTTAAATACATTTTTCACTTCTCCTTGTTGGTAAATCCGCACCTTTTCTCTGTGCGAGACACTATCAATTACTTTTATTGTGATAGTTCCAAACTCTTGTTTAAGAACCACCCCTTCTATCTCTTGGCCATTTTTCAATTGAATAACATCTAGCCTTTCCAAACTAAGGGAATCTTGGGCTCGAATAAAGAATCCACAACCCTGTATCAAAAAAAGTATTAATATAAATCTATGCATAGTATAAATAATGTCTTTAAGGTTCAAGGACTATGTAAATATATAATAAAAAAATAAAAATGTCCCAATCTGAAGGAAATAAAGCATATTATATATAAAAAGAGAAGCCTTCAAGTTTAATCAATTTTGATTATAATTAATATCTTTGCCCCATTGAAATATATTAATAACATTATATACATGAAAACGTCTCTTTTATCTAAATTAACCATCCTTGTTATTGCAACTATAACGCTCATTTCTTGTAATGATAAAAAGAATCAGTTTGTGATCGACGGAAGCGTCGCGAATGCCGATACGACTATGCTCTACCTTGAAAAGAGGACTCTGACCGAAACAACAGTCATTGATTCTATCAAGCTTGATAAAGAAGGTAACTTCAAATTTAGCAAAGCCCGTTTAGATTACCCTGAGTTTTACCTCCTAAGACTAGCAGGTCAGACAATCAATTTGGCAGTAGATTCTACAGAAACAATTACAGTAAAAGCTCAAAAAGATGCTTTCGCGACCGAATACACAATAGAAGGATCAAACGCCTCAGCAAAAATTAAAGATGTAGTCTTGGATCAGAATAAGCTAAGCAAGTCCTTTTCCGATTTAAGCAAAAAATACGAGAATAAAGAGATTTCACAAGATCAATACACAACCTTAGTCGTAGAGGCTGTTAATGAATATAAGGAAAAAGCAAGAGACCTTATTTACTCAGATTATACAAGTCCTGCCGCATATTTTGCTCTTTTCCAGAAAGTAGACAACTATTTGATATTTGACCCGTATGATAAAAAAGATATTGCAGTATTTCAGGCTATAGCTACAATTTGGGATAGTCAATACCCAAATTCTCCTCGGACTGCTAATCTGAAAAGCTTTACATTGGCGGCTCTATCTGAACTTAGAAAAGCTAATAACCAAACTGCTGCATTTGACAAAATAGCTAATACCCAAAAAACAGAAAGCAGTGCATATTATGATATAAACCTCCCTGATATGCATAATAAGAATATTAGCCTTTCGTCTTTGAAAGGTAAAGTCGTTATTCTTGATTTTACAGCATATCAAACAGACTTTTCCCCAGCACACAATATATTAATAAATAAAGCTTACTCAAAATATAAAGGAAGTGTTGAAGTATACCAGGTTTCATTCGATTCGGATGTACATGTTTGGCAGAATAGCGCAGTGAATCTACCTTGGATTTGCGTTAGGGATCAAAAGTCACTGGCTTCAGACTTACTCGCCAAATATAATATACAAGGACTACCTTCTGTATTCCTTGTTAATAAACAAGGAGAAATTGTTAAAAGAATATTATCCACTGACGATCTCTCGGTAGAAGTTCAAAAATTATTATAAAAGTATTGTCAAATATTTTGAATCTATAAAAATTATACATTATCTTTGTTGAAATAGTATGAAAAAAGGAAAAGGAGTTCTGGCCTATACGGCAAGGATTCTTTTTCTTTTTATCGCTTAAAAACAATTACTTAACAATAGTCACTTACTAATTTAATCTTTAATTACTATGGCTATCACTTACATGACCGAAGAAGGTTATAAAAAGCTAAAGGAAGATATTGCCACGCTTGAAAATGTGGAAAGACCTGCTATATCGAAACAGATAGCAGAGGCTAGAGACAAGGGCGACTTGTCTGAGAACGCTGAATACGATGCGGCCAAAGAGGCTCAAGGGCTACTTGAAGCAAAGATAGCCCAATTGAAAAACCTAATGGCTAATGCGCGATTGATAAACGAAGATGCGATAGGTACTGACTTTGTCCAGATACTGAATAAAGTAACTATACGCAACACGAAGAACAATCAACAAATGACTTATACTCTTGTAGCCGAGAGTGAAGCAAATCTTAAAGAACATAAGATTGCAGTGAATACTCCTGTGGCACAAGGCCTGATGGGTAAAAAAGTCGGAGATATAGCTGAGATAAAAGTACCTTCGGGGATAATGAGTTTCGAAATTCTAAATATTTCGATCTGATCAAAGATGGCTAGTATCTTTAGTAAAATAGTCTCCGGTGAAATACCTTCATATAAGGTGGCAGAGAATGATAAATTCTTTGCCTTCCTTGATATTAATCCCATGGCTAAAGGGCATACATTAGTCATTCCTAAACAAGAAACTGACTATATATTCGATTTGGATGATACAACTCTAAGCGATATAAATATTTTTGCAAAAAGAGTTGCTAAAGCCATTGAGAAAGCAGTTCCTTGTAAACGTATAGGACTAATGGTTATAGGCATGGAGGTACCTCATGTACATATCCATCTGATCCCGATAAATAAAGAATCGGATATGATCCTTTCAAATCCCAGAATAAAGCTGGGACAATCCGAATTTGAGTCAATCGCTCAAAATATAAGAAAAAACTTCTAAGGAAGCAATAATTATTAAATAAATAGTAAGCGGAAACCCATAGGCTTCCGCTTTTTCATTTATTTCTTACTATATTTTTTAATCCAATCTAATAACAGCAAGCATCCGGGACTTGCCACCCCTCCATGATCGAAACCTTGTACTTCGTACAATGTAACTTCTTTATTACCAAAAGACTTAAGTATAGATTCCAAATGTAGGTTCTCTTCGTACCGAGCCGTCATTTCCAGATTTCGGTCACCTGAGATCAATAAAGTCGGAGGTATATTCGCACGTGCCTGATTCAATGGTGCATAGGCATCTATAATAGGAAGATTTTGAGGAATGCCCCGTTCTTTTCTTATCGTATAATGCGTATTGGTTTGCCCACTAATAGGAATCAATCCCTTAATTTTGTCTGCATCTATCCCATATTTCGCTAAATATGATTTATCTAGACCGACCATCAATGTCAAATATCCTCCGGCAGAATGTCCTGAAACATATATATTCTGTACGCTGCCGCCATAAGACTCTATATTCTTGAACACCCATGCAACAGAGGCTGCCGCATCTTCAATATACGCAGGATTTGCAGCCTTAGGACTAAGACGGTAATTTACTGCAACTACAGCAATACCTTTATCTTTCAATTCATTGGGAATATGCTTCTCCCCAACTTCCAGACCACCGCCATGAAACCAAACTACTACGGGGAAGTCTTTTTTGTCCGTAGGATAATAGATATCCAGTTTACAACGCTCTTTCCGATAAGTATCTGTTTCTGTTATATCGGTGTATGAAATATCGTTTCTCAATTCGTACTTGGTTTGTGCAACCAGTGAAAGTGCACAAAAGAACAGGATTACAAACGTGATTTTCTTCATATGATTTATTTCTTTTATTATTTTAAGGTAAAAAGAGACAACTATATTTTAACTAAAAAGTTACAAAAGTGACAGTTTTATACTATTTTTTTTGAGGTTACTTTTTTCGAATAATTATTAACCGCAATTGTATTCTATAGATAAATAATTTCTATTTATTTAATCCTCCTCCCAAAGCTTTATACAATGCAACTACAGATATTAATTCATTCAGAATAGCATTATTCATTGCTATTTCGGCATCGAAGAATTGGCGCTGGGCATCCAACACATCGATATAACTTATAGCACCATTTACATATTGCAATTTAGCCAATTCGTGATAAGATTTGGCTGAATTATACAAAGCTTCTTGCGAGCGATACACTTCTTTCATCTTATTAAATGTAACAATGGAATTATTCACCTCCTTGAAGGCCTCCATTACAGACTTCTCATAAGTATAAACCTCCTGCTCATATACTGCTTTTGCGGCATTATGCTTAGCCTTATTCTTCCCCATATTGAATATAGGTCCTGTTAAGACTCCTGCAATAAACCAAGTCGGACTTTTTATAAAATCTGTCAATTCTGTATTTTCGCCACCCAAACGTCCTGTCAATTTTAAAGACGGGAACATTTCGGTATATGCTATCCCTACCTCGGCATTAGCCTGTATAAGCTTTTGTTCGGCTTGCACCATATCTGGACGGCGTTTCAACAAGGATGAAGGTAAATCTATCGGTAAACTTTGTGGTATCTGCTGATGATTAATGCTCTCTCCTCCTCTAGCTAAAGTACCCGAAGGAAATTCTCCTATCAATATAAAAAGGTCATTTTCTTTTAATTTGATCTCATTTTCCAAATTCGGTATAAGTGTTTCGGTACGGGCTAACTCAACAAGACTCTGACGATAGGGAATTTCGGATGTCAAACCTCCCTCATATCTCAATTTGGCAAAACGAACGCCTTCTCTACGGGCCTCCAATGTTTGTTTCACAATTTCCAGCTCGCGATCCAAAGCCATTAGTTCAAAGTACGACTGGGCTACCTGCGAAACAATGGTTAAATGTAAAGCACGTTGAGCTTCTACTGTCTGTAAATAAGCAGCAACCGCAGCCTCGTTTGCCCATCTTAATTTTCCCCAAATATCCAATTCCCACGATATATTCAGATTAGCTCTCAGCTCCGGCGAATATTTACTATTCTCTCCTCCATAATTCAGATATTCTTTTTGCCCGGCCAATTCTCCTCCTATCTCGGGAAAAAGGTTAGCAAAAGAAATACGATTTTTCGCAGCCATTTCTTTTATACGAGCTACAGCAACAAGCATATCTTTATTATGATCCAATGCCTTTACAATTAACTCTTGTAGCGTTGTATCAGCATATAAAGTACTCCAACCAATGTCTGCAACTATACCTTCTGGGGCATTGCCAACTTCAAATTTTTGAGGCATTGGCATATCCGGCTGTTTATATTTCTGCCCTATCTTACATGAAGAGAGTAAGATAAATACAACTACTAATATATATTTGAAATTACTCATTTTCATTATTTTTAATAAGTCTTTTTATTTTAAGAAATTTAGGAAATTTCAGTTCCGGTATTTTAAATTTCTCTTTGGCTTTATAAACCATTACAAAAAAGAATGGCACTAAAATTATACCGAAAGTAATAGCTATTATCATTCCGAAAAACACACCTGTTCCTATAGAATGTCTGCTTGCCGATCCCGGCCCTGAAGCAATAACCATTGGCAACATACCCAGCACAAACGCCAGTGAAGTCATTAAGATCGGACGAAAACGCAGCTTCGCGGCCTGCATAGCAGCAAAGACCGGTTGCATACCCGCATCCACCTGCTCTTTGGCAAACTCGACTATCAAAATAGCATTCTTAGCAGCCAAACCAATTAGTGTGACAAGGCCAATCTGAAAATAAACATCATTGTCCAAACCCAGTATCCATATACCCAAGAATGCACCTAATGCGGCAATAGGTAATGATAACAAGACTGAAATAGGAACGGTCCAACTTTCGTATAAAGCAGCAAGGAAAAGAAAGACAAAAAGAAAAACTAACGACAAGACTATACCTGTTTGCCCCGAGGCCCTTTGTTCCTGAAATGACAATCCACTCCATGCCACGCCGATATTGTCCGGTAAATATTCATTCGATATTCGTTTTATTTCGTTCATTGCTTGCCCCGAACTATAACCTACTGCCGGAGTAACCTGCATCGAAGCCGAAGTATACATATTGAAACGGGAGATGTTACCCGGACCGGTAGTATAGCTTGTTTTACCTAATGCTGTAAGGGGAACCATAGATCCTGTTTTGGTTTTCACAAAAAACAGATTTATGTCCTCTGCTTTTGCCCTGTAAGTTTGATCGGCCTGTATATAAACTTTATAGATACGATTAAACATATTGAAGTCATTCACATATACCGAACCTAAATATGCCTTCATTGTAGAAAAAATATCTGACATAGGCACACCTAACAGCATAGCCTGATCGCGATCTACATCAAAGTACAATTGAGGGATCTCAGGTTGCAGAGAAGATGAGATATTCGATAATACCTTTGATTTTTCGGCATAATACATAAAAGTATCTGTAGCGGCAACCAAATCGTCCCATTGAGCATCGGAACGAGCCTGTAACTTCATTTCTACACCTCCCGCAGAACCCAATCCGGGTATAGCCGGAGGACGGCTGACGAATGATCTTATTTCGGGATAATTATAAAATTCTTTCTGCACTGTACGCATCACCTCATCTACTCCTGTATCACGTTCCTTCCACGATTTGAGAATAACAGTAAGTGTAGTACGTCCTTGATTCGTTCCTACACGTGGACTGGAGCCAGTTACATTTTGAACATATTCTACAGCATCAAGATTATCAAGATAAGCGATAGCCCTATCCGTAACGGTACGCATTCGTTCTAAAGTCGTACCCTCCGGCATTTCCAATTCGACAGTAAAATAGCCTTGATCTTCTTGAGGTATAAAACTGGTAGGAACTATTTTGTTTAATACAAAGATAAAGACCAGAACCATCCCAAATCCGGCAAGGATGCGTCGGGGATTATTAATGACTTTCATCAATATATTACTATATTTACTATTTCCCTTTGCTAACCACTCATTGACTTTACGAAAAACGATATTCTTCTTCTTTCCTTCTACTTCGGGGCGTAAGATAATGGCACACATAGCAGGGCTAAGCGTTAAAGCAACAACAGCCGATATCAACACCGAAACAACGATAGTTACAGAAAACTGCCGGTAAAGAGAGCCTGTAATACCATCCAGAAAACTTACAGGAACAAATACAGCTGCTAAAACTAAAGATGTCGCTATTAAAGCTCCTGTCAATTGTTTCATTGCCATATGGGTAGCTTCTCGGGCTTTCACCCTTTTTTCTGCCATGATACGCTCGACATTTTCAACTACAACTATAGCATCATCTACCACAATACCAATAGATAATACTAAACCAAGGAGAGTCAACATATTCAGCGAAAATCCCATTATTAACATAAACCCGAATGTTCCTATCAACGATATGGGAACTGCGACTATTGGAATTATAGATGCTCGCCAGTTCTGTAACGACAAGAAAACAACTATAATTACCAGAGCTAAAGCTTCAAATAAAGTTTTATAAACCTCGTGAATAGATTCATCTATATATTCGGTCATATCGAAAGGGATCTTATAATCAAGTCCTTCTGGAAAATCCTGTTGTATTTGAACCATCGCGGCTTTCACTTCCTCTGCTACTTCCATCGCATTCGCTCCCGGCAACATAAATATGCTAAGCATAGTAGCATATTTTCCATTCAATCCACTTTCTGTATTATAAGAAGAGGCTTCGAGTGAAACTCTAGCAACATCGCGCATACGAATAAACGAACCATCACTGTTTGCTTTTACCACGATGTCTTCAAACTGGCTGACCGTAGATAAACGACCTTGTGCAGTAATAGGCATTGCGACATCTACATCTATAATAGGCTGTTTACCTAGTTCTCCGGCTGCAGATTCTCGGTTTTGATCTTTTAGTGCATCCTGTAAATCTTTCACCGTCAGCCCAAAGCTTGCCATACGATCGGGATACACCCATATCTGCATTCCGTAATAGCGACTACCGACATTCGAAACACGTCCTACGCCGGGTATACGCCTGATAACATCTACTATATTTATTGTAGCATAGTTACTTAGATATATTTCATCATATTTAGAATTGTCTGAAGTCAAGGCTATCGTCAATAACTGTCCGGGCGCCTGCTTCTCTACTGATATCCCACTTTGAATAACCTCTGCCGGTAAACGGTTTTCGGCTAATTTTACTCTGTTCTGAATTTCTACCGCTGCAAGGTCTGCATTTGTACTTACGTCAAATGTAACTGTTATGGATAATCCACCGGAATTGGAACTACTCGATTCCATATATATCATACCGGGCGTACCATTTAATTCCTGCTCGATCGGTGTAGCAACAGCCTGAGAAACTGTGGTCGCATTTGCTCCCGGGTATGAAGCACTAATCTTCACTACGGGAGGTGTTATTTGAGGATATTGTTCTATTGGCAATAATGCCAACCCAATAATACCGATTATAACAATCAACAAAGAAAGTACAGTAGATAAGACAGGCCTGTCTATAAAAAATCCGGACTTCATTATTTATCCTCCTTTTTTACTTCCTGACTCTTTTCCTCTTCTATTATCCTTCGCTCCTCTTCGCGTGTACGAGGTATAGCTTGCTGCCCATGTGTAAGTTTTTGATAACCCTCCACGACTATATTTTCGTTGACAGACAAACCTCTAGTCACAACTATTTTATTATCTTGCTCCGGGCCTGTTTCTATATACCGTTTTTCGACAATACTATCAGGACGAACTACGAAAATAAAAGCCCCTCCTTTTTCTATAGAGATAGCTTTTCTAGGAACAACTACTACGTTTTCCATCACATCGAGCAACAGTTTCACTCTGGTAAATTGTCCCGGAAGAAGTACCTGATTGGGATTCGGCAATTCTGCCCGAACACCAAAAGTTCCTGTTTTAGGATCTACCTGTGGAGAAGCAAAGTCTACGATCCCTTTTGCAGAATATACTGAATTATCGGCAAGCGTAACTGTTACCGTTGGTTGCCACGAACGTGTAGTATCCAGTTCTCCCAGATGTACATTGCGTCGCTGAGTACGCAAATAATCAAGCGAGGTTAGTTTAAAATCGACTAATACAGTATCACGTTTTACAACTGTAGCAAGTAACGATTTAGAATTACCAACCAATGTTCCTATATCTACATAACGTTCACTAATATAACCTGATAATGGAGAACGAACAACAGTATAACTGAGTTCTAACTTTGCTTGCTCTAAATCGGCCTTACTCATAGCAACATCAGCTTTTGACATATTCAATGCCGCTATAGCATTATCCAGATCGAGTCGACTCGCTGCATTCTGATTGTACAAAGGTTCTATACGAGCTAAATCACCTTCTGCTTTTTGGGCCTGAGCTTCATCTCTTTTGAGTTTGGCTTCTGCCTTTTCTACTTTTGCTTTGTAAAGTCTATCGCTAATATAAAACAGAGGTTCATTTGCTGAGACCTTTTTTCCTTCGTTAAAAGTCATTCTTTCAAGAAAACCTTCTACACGTGCATGAATTTCAACATTACGAGAGGCTCTGATCATGCCCACATACTCTCCATAAATTTCAATATTATCG
This sequence comes from Dysgonomonas sp. Marseille-P4677, assembly GCF_016652235.1. Taxonomy (GTDB): domain Bacteria; phylum Bacteroidota; class Bacteroidia; order Bacteroidales; family Dysgonomonadaceae; genus Dysgonomonas. The sequence goes on along the minus strand of NZ_JAEPKU010000151.1, from coordinate 119 downwards.
ACTTTGACGGGCTCCACCTCTACTATGGGTGAATGTGTTTCGTTCTTTTTACATGCGCTCAATAGCAAGCAAGAAATACAGAGAACTAAAATACGTTTAATATTGTTCATATATTATAA
>NZ_JAEPKU010000150.1 GCF_016652235.1 Dysgonomonas sp. Marseille-P4677 | reverse complement strand
GTGGATATAGAGGGTTACGTAAAACCTGGTTATGAATCTCATATAAATGAAGATAATTCGATAAAACTAACTGAAGATTTCCTTCAATTCGAACATACCGACGGCTTGAATTACATCAATACAGAGGTGGAATATTACAAAACCTTCTACCGTAAGAGTATTTTAAAGTTAAATGGGTTGATTGGTGGTGGAGCGGGCTTTCTAATGCCACGCAGTAATGTTACATTAATGGGTAATGAACGCCACGACGCATTTCACGTAGCTGGCTTCGGCATTAATGCAAAGGGTGGATTGGATGTTAGTTTATGGAATCTATTCTTTCTTCGCTCCGAAGTAAAAGAAGGCTATATAAACATGCCGGATATCAGAACGACCAAATCGAAAGATGATAAAGCAAGCCAAGCCTTCTGGTTTGCCGAATTGGCATATATGTTCGGCTTCAACTGGCATTTCTAAAGCAAAAAACAATAAATCGAAAAAGCCCAACGTATTAAATTTAGAATAAGCAGGCAATACAACATGTTTGCTTATTTTGACCTAATAACAGCAGAAATAACGCAAAAAAAATCATAACTTTGCATACTTATTTTCATCAATAATTATGTAAAGCAATGCCAGTTAATATACCAAATAATCTTCCGGCTATTGAGATCCTAAAAAAGGAGAATATTTTTGTCATGAGCCAACTTAGAGCTAATGAACAAGATATCCGTCCGCTACGTGTGCTTATTCTCAATCTGATGCCGATAAAAATAACAACAGAAACCGATCTTATCAGATTATTATCAAATAATCCGTTACAGGTGGAAATTGATTTCTTGAAATTGGAAACACATACTTCCAGAAACACATCAGAAGAACATCTGGAAATGTTTTACAAGAACTTCACAGAGGTCAAAGAGGATTATTATGATGGTATGATTATCACTGGAGCTCCTGTCGAATTATACGAATTTAAAGATGTAACTTATTGGCCCGAGATATCCGAAATATTCGATTGGGCCCGTACACACGTTACATCTACTCTATATATATGCTGGGCTGCACAAGCTGCTCTATATCATTTTTATGGAGTAAACAAGCATCCTCTACCTGAAAAAATGTTCGGAATATTCAAACACGTTGTACATGACAAGAAATTTCCTTTATTCAGAGGTTTCGACGATGAATTTTATATTCCTCACAGTCGCCATACAACCATAAATCGTGAAGAGATAGTACTACACGAAGGACTTAAGATACTATCGGAATCTGACGAATCGGGTGTCGGAATTGTCACTTCACGTGGCGGACGCGAATTTTATCTTACCGGACATTCCGAATATGCACCAAACACTCTGCATTATGAATATGTGAGAGATGTGGAGAAAAACCTTCCAATCAAATTGCCCCTTAATTATTATAAAAACGACAATCCGGAAAACCCTCCTATTGTTCGATGGTCTGGACATGGTAATCTACTATTCAACAACTGGTTAAACTACTTTGTATATCAAGAAACTCCATACGACAAAACCAAGATTAAAGACTTAGGAGAAATAAATCCCAAAAAAGAATAAACAATATAAAAAAGTTACTTATTGTTTGATTAATATCAAACAGTATATAGAACCGATTTACTAAATTGATTAAAGCCCGAAAAATAGAACTTCTTGCTCCGGCTAAAAACTTGGAGTGCGGTATCGAAGCCATTAACCATGGAGCCGATGCTGTATATATCGGTGCGCCTAAGTTTAGCGCCCGAGCTGCTGCCGGAAATACGCTTGAAGATATTAGAGCACTAACAGAGTATGCTCATATTTTTGGAGTAAAAGTATACGTTGCACTTAATACAATATTGAGCGATAACGAACTACAAGAAACCGAGAAGCTTATTTGGCAGCTATATAAGGATGCAAAAATAGATGCTCTGATAATTCAGGACATGGGAATCACCATGCTCAACCTCCCTCCTATAGCATTACATGCCAGTACCCAAATGGATAATAGAGGTGTAGAAAAGGTTAAATTTCTGGAAGATGCAGGCTTCAAACAAATTGTGCTACCACGAGAACTAACAATCGATGAAATAGGGGAAATCTCATCACAGGTTAACACTCCATTAGAGGTATTTGTACATGGTGCACTATGCGTCTGCTATAGTGGACAATGCTATCTCAGTCAAGCCCTATCCGGCAGGAGTGCCAACAAGGGAGCATGTGCTCAATATTGCCGACTCCCATATACTTTAATAGATACTGATGGCGAAGAGATAATATCTAAAAAGCATTTTCTTTCCATGAAAGACCTTAATCTTTCAGAAAACATAGAAGAGCTATTGAATGCAGGTGTAAGCTCGCTGAAAATAGAAGGCCGTCTGAAAGATATTTCATATGTAAAAAATATAGTAGCATTTTACCGTCAGAAATTAGACAAAGTATTAAATAAATATCCCCAATACATACGGTCATCATCAGGCACTTCGTCATTCTCATTCGAACCCGTCCCTGAGAAAAGTTTCAATAGAGGATTTACTAAATATTTCCTCCATGATCGGACTAACAATATGTGGTCGATAGACTCGCCCAAATCCGTAGGTGAACCTATTGGAAAAATCACCGAAATTACCACCAAGTACATTAAAATAAATAGCACAAAGAAACTTCATAATGGTGACGGACTTTGCTTTTTCAACAATAAAAAAGAATTGGAAGGCATACATGTAAACCGTGTGGAGGGAGAACTTATATTTCCTGCAACAATACCCGACATAAAAAAAGGAGCGTACATTTACAGAAATTATGATCATGAGTTCGAAAAATTATTATCTAAAAAATCGGCTGAACGGAAAATCAGCACAACGATAGAATTGATCGATATTCCATTGGGTTTTTCATTAAAGATAACCGATGAAGATGATAATTATGCTATACTCAATTTTGAAATAGAAAAACAGGTTGCTCAAAAAGATCAAACGGATAATATTAAAAACAACCTAAGTAAAACAGGTACAACCATCTTTAAAGTCGAACAAGTAAATATCAATTGGAATGAAAGTTGGTTTATTCCAGCATCTGTATTATCAGAATGGAGAAGATTACTCACAGATAAATTACTTTCGGTACGTAAGATCAGATATCGGCAAGATATTGTAATACAGAAACAAACATCACATTCTTTTCCGGTAAAAGATATCTCTTACTTAGGAAATGTAATGAATAGTAAAGGAAAACAGTTCTATATACAACACCAGTCTACTGTTTCGCAAGCTGCATTCGAGAAGCAAACGTTAGCGAATGTACCCCTCATGTTTACCCGACATTGTATCAAACAATCCCTTGGTTGGTGCCCCAAAGAGGATCAAGAAAAACATCCATATAAAGAACCTTTCTTTTTGTCATATAATAACACTAGATTACGACTTTCGTTCGATTGTAAGAATTGCGAAATGAAAGTTTTCAGCGATTCTGTTCAGGAATAATATACATATTGATATTTTATTTATCTTTGAACTATATTAAAAATATTCGAGCCTGCAATCTATGTTAAAAAGAATATTCAAGTACAGTTGGCCTCCTGCCATTATTGCTATCATCATATTTTATTTATGCTGCCTCATCCCGACACAGGAAATTCCTGAAGTTGGTATAGATTTTTTCATCCCAACAGATAAGATTGTTCATTTCCTGATGTATCTGGGATTAGCGGGTGTGGCTTCTTTCAATTACATATATGACAAAAACGGACATATCATAATACTGAAACTCATCTTATTTGCAGTGCTTATACCAATCATATATGGTGGATTTATTGAGATATTACAGGCTAAATATTTTCCCGAAAGAAGTGGAGATTGGTATGATTTCCTGGCCGATGTGCTTGGAGCATTATCATCCCTTCCTTTCTCATTATGGTTCAGGAGTTTTCTATTAAACAGACAATTAAACGATCAGGAAATATGAAAAAAATAGCGACTTTTTTATTCTCTTTATTCATTACAGCGCATTTATTTTCTCAGGTAGAAAATAATTATCAGTTTAAAGTAAAAGTAGGCGACATAGCTCCTGACTTTGAAATGAGTTTACCATCAGGAGAGAAAGTAAAACTCTCATCTCTGAGAGGAAAAGTAGTTATGCTGCAATTCACAGCCAGCTGGTGTGGTGTATGTCGTAAAGAAATGCCACATATAGAGTCTGAGATATGGCAAAGACACAAAGACAATCCTAACTTTGCATTATACGGTATTGATAGGGAAGAGCCTGCCGAGACTATTCTCAAGTTCGCAGAAGCAACAGGTGTTACCTACCCTATCGGCCTTGATCCTAAGGCTGAAATATTTAGTGCCTATGCCGAAAAAGAAGCCGGGATAACTCGCAATATAGTCATTGACAAAGACGGAAAGATAGTAATGCTCACCAGACTATATAAAGAGGAAGAGTTCAACAAGATGGTTAAACTAATAGATTCGTTATTAGCCAAGAAGTAAAAAAATGAATATTGTAATCATCAAATATAACGCAGGAAATATCTTTTCCGTAGAACATGCTTTTAAACGTTTAGGAATAAAGGCTGTAGTTTCTTCCGATCACGATCTTATTCGAAGTGCCGACAAGGTTGTATTTCCGGGGGTTGGAGAAGCCAGTTCAACCATGCAATACTTGCAACAATCGGGTTTAGACAAACTAATTCCAAACTTAAGTCAACCCGTTTTAGGAATCTGTCTAGGTATGCAACTTATGTGTTCGCATTCCGAAGAAGGTGATGTAAACTGCCTGAATATATTCGACGCCGAAGTAAAACGATTCATCCCTCAAAAACATGAAGACAAAGTTCCACATATGGGTTGGAATATAATAAAAAATGTAAAGAGTGAAATATTTGACGAAACTATTGAAAACCAATTTGTTTACTTTGTCCATAGTTATTATGTAGCTTTAAGCAAACATACAATTGCAACAACCGATTATATACAACCTTTTAGTGCTGCAATACACAAAGATAATTTCTATGCGACACAGTTTCATCCCGAAAAGAGTGGAAGTATCGGAGAAAAAATACTGATAAACTTTTTATCAAACACATAATTTAATACAGCTATGGACAAATATGACGAGTTAAAAAGGCTGGAAGAACTGAGAATCCAAGGCTCTATTTCCGAAGAAGAATTTCAAAGGGAAAAAGCAAAGATATTAAATTCAGATAACAACCAAAATAATGGTAGAGGATTAGGTGGCATCAATGAAAATACCTATATTACATTAATGCATTTATCTCAATTTGCCGGCATCTTAATACCCGGCCTGGGATTCATTCTCCCTATTGTCCTATGGCTGGTAAACGCTAAGGAATATTCGAATGTTGATATGCATGGAAAAAATATAGCTAATTTCATGATAAGTATGCTTATTTATATCACAGTCGCGGGTATCCTTTGCATTACAATAATAGGACTAGTAATAGGACTTCCTATGCTTATTGTTATTGGAATACTCCAATTGGTATTTGTCATTATTGCAGCAGTAAAAGCAAGTAACGGAGAATATTGGAAATATCCATTGTCAATTACTTTCTTTTCTTAAACAAATAGAAGCATGATAGAAATTATCCCGGCTATAGACCTCATTGATGGTAAATGCGTTCGTTTATCGCAAGGGGACTATAACGCAAAAAAAATATATAACGAAGATCCTCTTGAAGTGGCGAAAATGTTTGAAGACGCGGGTATACATCGTCTTCATTTAGTAGACCTCGATGGAGCTAAAGCTAAACATATAGTAAATCAGGCTGTTTTAGAAAAAATTGCCACAAACACCTCGCTTACAATCGACTTTGGTGGAGGTATACAAAGTGATTCTGATTTGGAGATCGCGTTCAACAGCGGAGCATCCATGATTACAGGAGGTAGTATAGCAATAAAAAACACTGAATTATTTAAAGATTGGTTAAAAAGATACGGAAGCGAAAAGATAATACTAGGTGCTGACTGTAAGGACCACAGCATAGCTGTATCTGGTTGGCAAGAATCAACTTCTGTAGATATTATACCCTTTATCGATGAATATAAAAAGGGTGGAATAACCAAAGTGATATGTACCGATATTAACAAGGACGGTATGTTACAAGGCCCTTCAATTGATCTATATAAAGAGATATTAAGTATATTTCCTGATTTATATCTAATTGCCAGCGGAGGGGTGGGCTGTTTCCAAGACATCATTGATTTGGAGCAAGCAGGTGTTCCTGCCGTTATATTAGGAAAAGCTATATATGAACAAAAAGTTACATTGAAAGATTTATCCGACTATAATAAATAGTTACAAGCTGTAGATTTTCCAAATTCAATTATCAATACTAAAACAGCTATGAACCTGCTAGAAACAACATATTTAGGCAGGAAACTGTAATATCCGGAAAAGCTGCAAAAAGTGTTACTTTTTTAAGATAGCAAATCGATATCAGAAGAGAGGGAAAGTAACAGAGATAAAAGTTGGTAAAAAGCTGTTACCTTTGTTACTTTTTTTTAATTATTTAATTAATAAACAGTCCTTTGGGATTAAACATAAAATAATGCTTGCAAAAAGAATTATACCTTGTTTGGATGTTAAAGATGGCATGACCGTAAAGGGAACTAACTTCGTGAATCTCCGGGAAGCCGGCGATCCGGTCGAACTTGGAATACAATACAGCCAACAAGGAGCCGACGAACTAGTGTTTCTCGACATTACAGCATCACACGAAGAACGGAAAACCTTTACTGATTTGGTAAAACGTATTGCCGCCAACATCAATATACCATTTACTATTGGTGGTGGAATAAATGAACTATCGGATGTAGACCGATTACTAAATGCCGGAGCTGACAAAGTATCGGTTAATTCGACTGCTATAAGAAACCCTAAAATAATAGAAGAAATAGCTAAAAACTTCGGATCTCAGGTCTGTGTTTGCGCAATAGATGCTAACTTTGAAGATGGTATATGGCACTGTTATACAAGTGGAGGTAGGAATAAGACAAACAAAGAGCTTTTCTCTTGGGCTAAAGAGGTTGAAAACCTTGGCGCCGGAGAAATTTTATTTACTAGTATGAACCATGATGGAGTAAAAACAGGCTATGCAAACGAAGCCTTGCGCACATTGTCCGAGTCTCTGAATATTCCGATTATAGCATCGGGTGGAGCAGGGAAAATGGAGCATTTCAAGGATGTATTCATAGAAGGTAAGGCGGATGCAGCACTAGCAGCAAGTGTTTTCCACTTTGGTGAAATCAAAATAGAAGATCTAAAGACTTACTTAAAGTCTGAGAATATAAATGTGAGATAATCACATAGGAGACTAATAAATCTTTATTGATCAATAGGCAAAAGGTCTAAATCTTTTATCCTTAAATGATCTTGAATATAAAGATTATAAAAAATATAATTTTGACAAGGATTCTGAACTTTTATGGCTCCTCGATCGTATTAATAATGAATGAATATGAATTTAGATTTTGATAAGGTAGGCGGATTAATTCCTGCCATCATACAAGACAATGAGACCAATAAAGTGCTCATGTTAGGTTATATGAATGCTGAAGCACTGAACAAGACACAGGATACAGGTAAGGTAACATTCTATAGCCGTACAAAAGAACGCTTATGGACCAAAGGAGAAGAAAGTGGTAACTTTCTGAATGTTGTAAGCATAAAAGACGATTGTGATCATGACACTCTCCTTGTCAAAGTAAATCCTGTAGGCCCTGTTTGTCACACAGGATCAGACACTTGTTTTGAAGAAGAAAATAAGGAAGACATTCTATTCTTAAAGTATCTTCAACATTTCATTGAAAATCGCTATAAAGAAATGCCTGAAGGCTCTTACACAACCTCTCTATTCCAATCGGGAATAAACCGAATGGCACAGAAAGTCGGCGAAGAGGCCTTAGAATCTGTTATAGAAGCTTGCAACGGAACAGACGATCGTTTGATTTACGAGTCGGCCGATATGCTATACCACTTGATTGTAATGCTTACATCAAAAGGCTTAAGTATTGAAGATTTGGCCAGAGAGCTTCAGAAAAGACATAAAAAATAATAGGATGGCAGCAAAGACCCTTGTCCTTTACTGCATTTACGTTTAATAATTATGGTTATGGATAAAGATAAAGATGTGATTGTTAGATATGAAGATGTTGACTTGGATAGAGACAGAAACAATATCTTGAGCAATATAAACGTATCCATAAAAGAAGGTGAGTTTATTTACCTTATAGGAAAAGTAGGTTCCGGAAAAAGCACATTTCTGAAAAGCCTTTATCACGAAATACCTCTAGAAAAAGGACACGGACGTATATTTGATTATGCGTTGGAACATATGAAGAAAAAAGACATCCCTTACCTCAGAAGGAAAATAGGCATTGTCTTTCAAGATTTCCAGCTATTGATAGATCGTACTGCAGCCAAAAACTTAGAATTTGTACTTCGTGCTACAGGTTGGAAAAATAAAGACCTGATAGATATTCGTATATCCGAAGTCCTCGCTCAAGTAGGGATGCAAAATAAAGGCTATAAAATGCCTCATGAATTATCAGGTGGAGAACAACAACGTATAGTTATAGCTCGTGCATTACTCAACTCTCCTGAAATAATTTTAGCTGACGAGCCTACTGGTAATTTGGATCCGGAAACGGGAAATCAGATTGTAGAGTTATTACATAATATCTCTAAAAACAATACCGCTGTAATAATGTCTACACACAACTACGCAATAGTACAAAAATATCCAGGTCGAATTATTAAATGTGAAGATGGTCAGCTGAAAGATATAAGAATGGGAAACTAATAACCGGATGGGGGCTATATAAGTCTTTAATTTTTAAATTCTTAAAAAAATGGAAATAAGGAAATTAAATACATCAAACCAAGAAGAGCTTTCATTTGTAGAAAATCTTTATGTTGAATCTTTTCCTCCGAGTGAACGCCGCCCTGTGGAAACAATGTTTGATTTGTATAAAAGCAATGGACCATTTGTTATATCCTTAACTATTGAGGAAGGTCATATAGTGGGTTTTCTTACCTATTGGGATTTGGATGACTTTATATTTGCGGAACATTTTGCCATTTCGTCAGAGTTCCGTAACGGAGGATATGGACGCAAGGTGATGGATTTATTCATTAAATACGCAACTAAACCTATTATTCTGGAGGTTGAACTTCCAACAACAATTATCTCAGAACGTCGCATTGGGTTCTACCAACGCCTCGGATTTAAACTTTGGGAAAATATACAATACCAACAACCGGCTTATCTTAAAGATGGTATAGCTATTCCTATGAAACTCATGACATATGGAAATATAGATATAGAAAAGGATCTTATTCAGATAAGGAGTAAAATCTACAATATCGCATATAACTGTTAAACATCACTCTTCAGCCTAAATACAAGAAAAGCCAGTAAAATAAAGTTACTGGCTTTTTTTATCTGAGTTAGCTCAAGCTTATCCTACTTCTACAACTAAGAATTTTGTAAGACTCCAGAACTTTTTGTAGTCAGTTATCTTAATTACAATCTTACCACTGCTATCTTTATCCAAACTGTAGCTATCTTTTGGATGATCTGATAAAATCTTCACTTTCTTATCGTACACAGGAATATTATGAGTGTCACGAATATCTATTCTGATGAATTTGCTTTTCTCGATACCTTCATTTAAAATCTTAGTAGAGGCTAGGAATCCACCTGTTACAACTTTGGCTTCTTTCAATTCTTTAGAAGTTCCAAACATATAATAGGCTGTGTTTAGTTCTTTATCCTGCTCTTTAATTTTAGATGCTTGCTCTGCTGTTTGAGCTGATAAATTATCAACATTTTCAGCCAATGATTGTACATCTGTTTGCAACGAGGCTATTTGTGCATCACGAGTGACAAGTGATGTTTGTAATTCAGAAATTGTATTTGCTCTTTCTGTCAACTCGGCATTTAAACGCTCGATAGTTGCTTTCAGACCTGACATCTGCCCCGAATTATTTTTCAATCTTTGGTTCAATTTATCAATATCCGTTTTATTCTTTTTCAGAATTTCATTAATCATTTCGAAATTATCTCTAACACGAGTTTTCGTATCATTAGACATTTCTCCTTTAGCCTTAGACTCGATAGTCAGATATTTTTCCGCTTCGCGTATTTGCTTGAAGTTTTCTTCAATATCATTTATGAGCCCATTCACCTCTGCCAGTTCAGTATTGCTTTGACCAGCTATCTGCATCAAAGAATCTCTCTCAGCCTGTAAGGCCTTATATTCATCTGAATTTTTTACATTACATGAAGC
>NZ_JAEPKU010000149.1 GCF_016652235.1 Dysgonomonas sp. Marseille-P4677 | reverse complement strand
GGCTAACGCTACGCTAAAAAAAATAAAAGATTCTATAACTATTTATCAGAAAAAGTTAGAACAAGTAAATACAGAGACTTCTATAACAGAAAACTTACTGGCTATGCTGCAAAAAGGTACAGATAAGAATGTAGCCGGATCAGATAAAGGTTTAGGTATAGATGAACTTGCTAAAACAATGGATTATTATAGATTGAAATCGACTGAATTGAAAAACCAGCAATCACAGAACGCTGAAAAGAAAAATAATTATGATAATGCGATTGCTCGTTTACAGAAACAGTTGGATCAGGAGTCGTTGAAAAACAGTAAAACGTCAGGAGTATTGAAATTGACTCTTTCATCTCCACTTGCTGCGAATTGCGATTTTGTCATTTCTTATTATACTATGTCTGCAAATTGGGTCCCATATTATGATATAAATATTACTTCTACCGATAAGCCTATTAAGATATTGGCTAAGTCGAAGGTACGACAAACCACCGGATTGGACTGGGAAAAAGTAAAGTTGACGTTGTCGTCAGCAACACCAAGTAATGGTAAGGTGGCTCCTTTATTTAACGCATGGTTTCTCGATTATTACAGGCCAACTCCCAAATATACTCAAACTCGCGGAGCTTCTTCTCTCAATTTTGCGGCACAGAATACTTATTCTTATTCTTTGAATAGAACTAGTGTTGCGGATGAGAAAATGGTATCGGAAGTTGACCCTTTCGGGAATGTGAATGTCGGATATGTAAATGGTCTGGTACAAACGCCATTGTATATAGTTGATGGTGTACCTGTAGATGCAGATTTTGTAGCATCTATAGATCCTGATAAGATAAAAGAAACACAAGTGTTGAAAGATGCAGCTTCAACCGGGATATATGGTTCGAAGGGTGCAAATGGGGTTGTGGTAATATCTTTGAAGAGTAGCATGGATGATTATATAACACAAAGAGAAAACGATCTGAATATGGTATATAACATCGATATGCCTTATACAATACCCGGTAATGGAAAAGAACAAAGTATTGATTTACAGACTAAAGAAACGGAGGCAGAGTATAAGTACTATTGTGCACCAAAGCTGGATACGGAAACTTATCTGTTGGCTGAAATATCTAATTGGGAGAAGTTAGGCTTATTGACAGGTAAAGCTAGTATTACCTATGATGGTACCTATGTTGGAGAAACGACAATAGATGCACGATCCACCCATAAAAAGCTTACTCTGACATTAGGCACAGACAAGCGGGTAAGTGTAAAGCGCGAGAAACTGGAAGACTATAGCAGTACCCGGTTTTTGGGAAGCGATACCAAGCAGGTATTTACATATAAACTTACCGTAAGGAATAATCAGAACAAACCGGTGCAAATGACACTGAAAGATCAGTACCCTAAATCTTCGCAAAAAGGAATAGATGTGGAATTGTTGGAGAAAGAAACAACACCATGGACCTATAATGGAGAGTCACTTGGTGTGATTACGTGGGAAGAAGAACTAAAACCAGGTGAAACAAAAGAATATAAGATCAGTTATAGTGTAAAATATCCGAAAGATAGTAATCTGAATCTTTAATAATAAGAACGCTAAGTTATAATAAGAACACTTCGCTACGATTTATCGTAGCGAAGTGTTTCATTCTAATATATTTCTCTTATTTATATCTTAACCACTTGAACATTTCGGCGAAAGTAACCTTTTTACCGTACATCAAAATACCTACACGGTATATTTTGGCTGCCAGTTGCACCATCAATATTGCAGTAGTAAATAATAGTGCTATGGATAATAAAAGTTCCCATAATGGTATCTCGAAGGGTGCACGCACCATCATCACTACCGGTGATGTAAATGGTATAATAGAACACCAAAAGGCCATAGCTCCTTCTGAATTTTGTGCAGCGGCGAAACCTGTGTAAAATGCGACCATCAGTATCACCATTACAGGCATTATAAGTTGTTGAGCCTCTTGAGAATCATTCGCTCCCGAACCAAACATGGCATATAGGGAAGCAAATAATAAGTATCCTCCTGTAAAGTAGACAATAAGACAGATGGCTACCTGTATCCAATTGATATTGATTAGACCTTTTAATAATCCGGCACCTAATTCAGGATTATTTTGCAACATCGCCATTGCTTGCTGGGAATCAGGAGATGATAACATATTCATATCCATGCCGAAATACATTTGAACGGCTATCATAGCAGCACCTCCTAATATGAGCCAAACGACAAGCTGTAGCAGACCTACCAAGCCGACACCGATAATCTTACCCATCATTAAGTCGAAAGGTTTCACCGATGAGATTATGACCTCTATGATCCGGTTGCTTTTTTCTTCAACAACACTTTGCATAACCATAGACCCATACATCATTATAAAGAAGAACATGCAAAAAGTAAGGGCTGTGCCAACTATCCTCGCAGCTTCGCCTAATGTTTCCGATTCTTTACCTGTTTCATCCCAACGTATGGTCGATACATATATACGGTCTTTAGATTTTAGAATTTGTTGTAAATCACTTACTACCTGTGGCTCAATATTACTTTGTGCTGTAAAATCTTCTATTTTCTGATTCTTTACAGCTTCAGTAAGTATATCATTGATATATGCGGTGAGTTCTCTTGGTGGCTGTTGCTTTTCCGAGAAAAAAGTTACAGCTTTAGGGTTTTGTTTCAGGTCATCACTTATTTGTAATAAAGCAGATGCCTTCTCCCGTTTAGTACTGTCATTGGCTGATAACTTAATAAACTCATATGTTTTACCCGATTCGAATAAGCTGGCATACATACCTGTATCATCTATTACATAAACCTTCTTGATGTCGTCGTTATCACTTACCATCATCAATATGGTAGGTAAAGCAACAACAGCTGCAAAAAGGAACGGTGTAAGTAATGTTGTTAGAATAAAAGCCTTTGTTTTTACTCTTGAAAGAAATTCTCTTTGTATAATTAATTTTAATGCTTTCATTATGCCGGATTAGAAACGATTTGTATAAAAATGTCATTCATTGAAGGTAATTCTTCTTCAAAAGAAAGAATCTCATATTTGGTTGCCACATCACTGAGTAATACTGAGTTTGAAACGTCATCATTACGTCTTATCCGTACTTCTACAGAATCTTTTTCTAGTTTTTGCGATAGAACCGAAAAATGAGAAGATTCTATGTCGAAATTGTCTCCTGAGATATTCAGTTTAAAAATGTGTTGCTTATACTGAGCTTTGATCTCTTTTACATTGCCTTGTAAAACCACTTGTGATTTGTTGATCAGAGATATTTCATCACAAAGTGTTTCTACCGATTCCATATTATGAGTAGAAAGTATTATTGTTTTACCCTTGGCTTTTAGGTCTAATAATTCGTTCTTTAGTAATTCTGCATTTACCGGATCGAATCCACTGAAAGGTTCGTCCAAAATATACAGGTCGGGTTCATGTATTACAGTTGCTATGAATTGTATTTTTTGTTGCATCCCTTTTGATAGTTCCTCTACTTTTTTATTTTCCCAAGAGGTAATACCGAACTTATTTAGCCAGTAATTGGTTTTCTGTCTTGCTTCTTCAACTGACAAACCTCTCAGGCGGGCTAGAAAAATAATATGTTCGCCTACCTTCATCTTTTTATATAAGCCTCTTTCCTCCGGGAGGTAACCTATATTGAAGATATCGTCAGCTGTAGACTCGCGCTCATTGATGAGTACTTTTCCAGCATCGGGGGCTGTTATTCTGTTAATGATTCGGATAAGGGACGATTTTCCAGCCCCATTCGGACCTAATAATCCATAAATACAACCTTTAGGTACCTTTATACTTACGCCATTAAGCGCAGTATAATTGCCGTATTGTTTTACAATGTCTTGTGTCTCAAGATATAACATGTCGATATTTTTGATGTTTTTTATGCTATACTTAGTTAGTCGTGATAACTATAAAATAATCACAAATGATTATTTTTTTGAATTACTATTTTAACTAAAAGGTGACAAAGTTATACACTTTTTACCTGTTTTTTGGTGTTACCCTATTTTACTTATAGAAAGAGTCTTTTATTTATAGATAAAGATTTTAATTTTTCAAGTAAAAAAAGGAGTGAAATTTCTTCACTCCTTTCTTTTTGTATCTCATATATTTATAGTTTATACCCGATAGAAAAATAGGTGTTACTATTACTCACATATATATCATGCGAGAGAGATTCTCTTTTCCATACTTTTGCCAAACCTATATCTCCACCCATTAGAAATACGATTCTCTTGAGTTCGAACTGAACTTCGATACCGATTCCGGCATCGGGCCTGTTCCATAGATTAGAATCATTAAAGGTATCTATACTGGTCATCCCAGAGTAATATCTTTCCGAGAAAGAAGTCTTTCCGGCTACCCCGTATGCAAAATAAGGACCGGCACTAACACCTATATTATTACCGTTAGAAAAGGCAAATTTATAGCCTACATAAACAGGAACCTGTAGATATATGGCATTCATAGTAGCATCTGCGGTTTGGTCTCTTATTGGAACATCATCTACTTTTGCTCCTTTAGATGTTAGCATAAGTCCCGGTTGAAGGTATATTCCCTTTCCCAAGGATATATCAAGTATACCGCCCAAGTTGAATCCGATTTTTGGAGTTGCATTATCGTAACTGTCATAGTGATTATCCCATGCTGTCACATTGGAAATGTTTAAGCCTCCTCGTAATTGTAGTGTCACACGCTTTTCGTTTGTAGGGTATATCTGGGCCTTTGCTCCGATACCGACTGATGAAATGAGTAGAATTAAAAATAATCTGCTTAAAATTTTCATAGTGTGTCTTAATGTTTGTTTTATAAAAAAGGTCTTCTATCGAATTTTTGTAAATGTAGTAAATAGAAGGAGAAAACAAAGAATACGGGTTTTTAAAGGATGCAATTTAAACGGATTCTAAATTTATTTCTTAGGGAATCGTAGTCTGCACAATGTGTTTGATAGAATTGATCTTATTATATTATTTTGATGGAGTCGGAAAATATTTTTTTAATTTGGCTCTTAGAGTAACTGTCATATCTATTCTTTGTGCCTGATAATAACATGAATATATAAATATGTCCTTCTTATCTTTATATTCCCAACCATGAAATTCTTCCATTATTTTCAACCGAACTTTGCCTTGATCATGGATTGAATAATAATATCTGAAATATCTTGATTTAGCTTTTGTCTTTTCAATTTCGGTTGCTATTTCGTCTACTACGTATTGTGGTATCTTTGCGTCATAAAAGACATCCTCTCCGAAAGAATAATAACCCAACTCTTTGTATGCTGATTTGTTATACTCTCTAGACTGTTGTCTGTCAAGGCTTACAAAGCCATCTTCTATATTGAATTTGTTGGATAAGTATGGTGACTTAAATATATAATATTCATGGTTTCCGAATGCGTATTGACCTAAATCGACTTCTAATATTTCGAGAGTAGAATCCATAACTTGTACTTCAGCAAATACAGTGGTCTCATCATATTTATAATCTTCAGTATGAGGTAATCTATAGAACCAGAAAATACATAGGACGATAATAATGATAAAGTAATAGTTACTTATTTTTCTTAATTCTTTTTCCATTGTCATAACCAAGGGTTACCTCCTCCACTGTTGCCACTTTTAAGAATGGCAGCTAGAATTAAAGCAAATATGATTGTAGCTAGGTATACTAATACTATTGCTGCGACTATGATCCCTAATATTCTTAGAGCAAGCTTCAATTTCCTCTTGTTTGCAGGCAATTTTGTTCTTTTCCATCCGAAATATAATGTCGTTGCAATGCTTAGTGGGCATATGATAAGCTGTAAAATTGAATATAATAAATCGCTGTTTTTGCTGTAAGTCAGCCCAATAAGGTAGAATAATAGCCCTATGATACAACTTTGAGCGATTACTAGAAAAGTCAGAAATCTTTCGGGGACACAGTGGTCTTCACTATCATAGGTATGGTCTTGTCTTTCATCCGTATCTTTTTCTTTCATTATATAGCTTAGTGTAGAATGTTTGTGATATGTTAGTAGTGTAATTCTTTACCATCTTAGTATTATTCTTTCACCCAGCTCTTTAGCTAAAAGTTTTTTTACTTCCTCCATCTCTTTTACTTGTTGCATGAGTTCAATGGCTCCATCCCAATCCCCTTCTTTCTGCTTTTGTTCCATTTTATCCTTAATCTCTTTTATTTGAGCTGATATATAGATATTTTTGAGTTCTGTTACTGCACGGGGTACATCTTTCAATAAATGTTTTTCTTCGGCAAGAGGGGTTTCCTCTCTTTTTAGGTTTTCGCCAAATTGCTTCATGTGTACCTTGCTCAATTGATATCTGTCGCTTACCAGTTCGGCTGCAATTTTACTTACTTGTGCATCTGTATGAGCAAGAAAATATCGGGATGGGCTAAATGTTTCGTCTACAGAGCGCTCTATAGCATCCTCCAGAATGACTTTATATAAAGGGTTGGTAAACCAGAACCCATCACGTTGTAAATCGAACTTTACCCAATCGATAACCGTAGTAGGCATATCACCCGTAATGTTGTTTTCTTCTCCACCTTCAAGTAGTATTTCCATACCGTAACGTACTATATAATAAAGTATGGCGAGTTCGAATTTATCGATCGGTGTTTTCTTTACAACGGTTTTGCTGTTACGCGTTGCTATCTGCGATAAATCATTATTTATAGCCGAGAGTTCGGACTCTATTTTGTTTGGAGTATTTTTTTCTAAATAAGCCAGACGTTTCTTTGTGACTTCCTGCATAAGAACTCGTTCGTCTATATCGAGTAATGTGCTGCAATCTTTAATGTAAACAGTACGTATAATATTGTCTGGTATAATTGAAATACTGTTTACTATATCAGAAATCAATGCTGCTCGTTTTATCGGATCATTTCCAGCTTCATCAAGTAGAAGCTTTGTTTTAAAACGAATAAAATCGACTTCATTTTCTTTTATAAATCGGGTAAGCGAATCTGCATTTTGTTTTTTTGCGAAAGAGTCGGGGTCTTCACCTGCAGGAAGGAGAATGACTTTTATATTCATTCCGTCTTCCAGCAAAAGATCAATTCCTCTGAGTGCTGCTTTTATACCTGCAGCGTCACCATCATAGATCACCGTCACGTTGTTTGTGAAACGGTGAATAAGACGTATCTGACCACTGGTAAGAGCTGTACCTGACGATGCAACCACGTTCTCTATCCCTGACTGATGCATAGAGATCACATCCGTATATCCTTCAACGAGATAACAGCAATCAGCTTTTGTTATTGCTTGTTTTGCAAAGAAGATACCATACAATTCGTTACTTTTGTGATATATCTCACTTTCAGGTGAATTGACATACTTACCTGTGTTTTCGGCTTTCTTGAGGATACGTCCGCCAAAGGCAATTACTTTTCCCGATAAGGTATGTACAGGAAACATAACCCGTCCGCGAAAACGGTCTACCAGATAGCTACTGTTATCACCCTTTATTGTTAAGCCTGTTTTAACCAGATAATCTTCTTTATAACCGTTTTTAAGAGCATCCTGAGTGAAAGCGTCTTTTTGGTCAAGGCTGTATCCTAACTGAAATTTTGTGATAATATCTTCCCTGAATCCACGTTCTTTGAAATAGCTTAGACCTACAGACTTACCTTCAATATGATTGTGTAGGGTATTTACAAAATAATCGCGGGCATAATCGTTGAGGATGAATAAACTCTCGCGTTCGTTATAAGCCTGCTTCTGTTCGTCGGTAAATTCCCGTTCTTGTATCTCTATGTTATATTTCTTTGCCAGATACTTCAGAGCTTCGTAGTACGAAAGCTGTTCGTGCTTCATAATGAAGTGAACGGCTGTGCCACCCTCACCACAAGCAAAGCACTTACATATATTTTTTGCCGGTGAAACATAAAATGATGGAGTCTTGTCGGTATGGAACGGGCATAAGCCAACATAGTTTATCCCTCTGCGCTTGAGGGTGACAAACTGAGATACTACATCCACAATTTGAGCAGCATCCATTATGCGGTCTATGGTTCCCTGATCTATCATTTTGTAATTAAAATCAAAAAAAATATTAATATTTATAATATGGTAGCTGTCATATAGATAGTTGCTTTTGTAGGCATCTATACTTGCTTTTCACGTACGAAAGTACTAAAAAATATCTTGAATACGGAATTGCATAAAATAAAAAAGGTTATCAATATATTTCGGATTTAACTCTTTTTCTTAACTTTGGCGTTCTTGTAAGTAACAGTGAATATTGGATAATTAACATTATGAAAAAAATACTACACTTAATCATTGCTCTAGTTTCATTTAGTAGTCTTTATGCTCAGGATCCGGCATCATGGACGGTCAAATTGGTTGATAAAGGAAACGGAGATGTTGAACTGAACGCTAGTTTTAAGATCGAGCCCACATGGCATATATTTGATCTTAATGTCCCGGAAGGGGGGCCCATGCCTACAACTATTTCGATTGATAATCTGAAAGGTGCAACCAAAGTAGGTGGATTCAAGGCTGTAAATTCGAAATTGAAGAAAAAATATGATGATATATTTCAGATGGAGTATGGCTACTATGAAACTCAAGCCACTTTTGTACAACAGCTGAAAATAACAGATAAAGCTGCGTTTACTCTTGAGGGTGATATTCGTGGACAGGTATGCAGCGAAATAGATGGCCAATGTATTCCTATTAAAATAGATTTGAATTTTAAATCGAAAGATTTACCTGCTACTGTAGCTGTTGCAGCAAATGCTGATAAACTGGATAAAAAAGTAGAGGAGGGGAGTGTTCCGGTAGAATCCGAAACATCGGATGTTGCTCAAGGGGATTCTTTGGTTCAGATAACAAACTCGGCAGATGGAGATATAAGTGATCTTTGGAGACCTGTAATTGAAGAACTAAAAGCTTACGGGGCTGCTGGAGATACTTCAGATATGTCTATTCTTTGGATATTCCTTGGTGGATTTGGTGGAGGGCTTATAGCCTTATTGACTCCTTGTGTGTGGCCAATGATACCGATGACGGTAAGCTTCTTCCTGAAAAGAAACAAAAAAGATCGGAGTAAGGCTATTCGCGATGCGGTAACTTACGGATTGGGTATAATTCTTATATATGTAACATTAGGCCTTTTGATTACAGGTATATTTGGAGCAAGTGCTTTAAATGACTTGTCTACAAGTGCCTTGTTCAATCTTATATTCTTTGCTTTGTTGGTTGTATTTGCTATATCCTTCTTTGGCGCATTCGAGATGGTTTTACCTTCTTCGTGGACTAATAAGATGGATAGTAAAGCCGACTCCACAACAGGAATAATAAGCATATTCTTTATGGCCTTTACACTGGCTCTGGTGTCGTTCTCTTGTACAGGACCTATTATCGGTACTCTGCTTGTTCAGGCAGCGGGTTCGGGGAGTATGATTGCCCCTGCTATCGGGATGTTAGGGTTTGCCATTGCTTTAGCTATACCGTTTACTTTATTTGCCATATTTCCGTCATTATTGGAGAGTATGCCTAAATCGGGTGGTTGGCTTAATTCAGTGAAGGTAGTACTAGGTTTCTTGGAATTGGCTTTAGCACTAAAATTCTTGTCTGTGGCAGACTTGGCTTATGGTTGGGGTATTCTCGACCGTGAAGTATTCCTTGTGTTATGGATTGTAATCTTTATATTGCTAGGTGTGTATCTTCTAGGTAAATTGAAATTACCACATGATAGTGATCTTAAGTATGTTTCGGTGCCACGCCTGTTTATGGCAATTATTTCATTTGCATTTGCTGTTTATATGATACCGGGATTATGGGGTGCACCGCTTAAATCTATTAGTGCATTCTCTCCGCCATTGTTTACACAGGATTTCAATTTATATAAAGGAGAGGTACATGCCATGTTCGATGATTATGAGTCTGGAATGGAATATGCACGCAAGAATAATAAACCAGTGATGATTGACTTTTCAGGCTATGGCTGTGTTAACTGTCGTAAGATGGAAGCTTCTGTTTGGACTGATGCACGGGTAAAAGATATTTTGGAGAAAGATTACGTACTGATCACACTTATGGTAGATGATAAAAAGAAACTGCCGGAAGTGATAGAAGTTGAAGAAAACGGAAAAATATCAAAGCTTAAAACTATAGGCGATAAATGGAGTTATCTGCAACGTCACAAGTTTGGTACCAATTCGCAACCGTATTATGTGCTGTTGGATAATACCGGTAAACCTATAGGCCCATCCTACGCATTTAATGAAGATGTTCCTGAATATATAAAATTCCTGAATATAGGGT
>NZ_JAEPKU010000148.1 GCF_016652235.1 Dysgonomonas sp. Marseille-P4677 | reverse complement strand
GACTAATTATTGTATAATAGTACAAAAACCACCATTCGGAATAAGCCTAAACTCCAATTCTTGTCCGTCCGAAGCTGTTATCTCCCGTATTTTTATATTATCAATAGGAGATGCGGGGTCGTCCTCATATACCTTAAATGTATATGTCCCTTCATTCAGGAAATCGAGTTTCACCCTCACTGTCCTTTCAGTACCGGCATTAATAGCAGCTAAATGCCATTCATTTCCATGTCTTCTTGCCATACATACAAACTCGCCCGGATAGCCGTCGATTAGTATAGTTTCATCCCATGTACACTTTATTTTCTTCAATACCTCTTTTGCCGGAGATTCCAAATATGCTTTAGGCTTATCTGCCATCGCGACCCATCCCGATTCGAATATAAATGGTAATGCCAATTCATGTGCATAGGTTGTTATCCTCGGATTTTCTTTCCTACGGGTAAATGTTACAGGAGTATAATCCATTGAGCCCAATACATTACGTGTAAAAGGCAATGTACAGTTATGTTCCGGTGTAGGTGGGGTGTCTACAAATGTATAATACTCTGCTCCTTTTACAGCTTCTAAAGTCATCAAATTGGGGTATTTACGATGCTGTCCTCGAGGCATTGTTTCCCCATGAAAACTAACCAAGAGACCATAATCAATCGCATCTTTCATGGCATCTTCCCTAAACTGCATCGCATAGAGTTTATCACTGTTCAAATAATCAATTTTTATCCCTTGAATTCCTAAATTTCTGTATTTCCCATATACATGATCACGACCTTCCTTCGTTTTCAACACCTCAATTTCATCCCATCCATATACTTTTATCCCTTTACTACGGGCATAGTCGGTAAAATCTTTTAACCATGAGGTCGTTTCCCACAATTTAGATGTTCTAAAAGGTGAACCTACAAGTGACACATCAAATTCTATCCATTGCCAGTTCATCTCAGCAGCCATATCCACATACATTTTCAATGTATCTATATAACTGTTGGCTAGATAATCCCCCCACCAAGGAAAAACAGCAATCCCAGGTTCAATCCATGACATATCTTCAATAACGGATGGAGGATTAAGATTCTCTACCAAAACAGATTCTACAATAGTAGCCAGTTTATCTCCAATAATAAATGTGCGCCACGGGGATTCATATTTGTTTGAAATAGTAAAAGAATCTTCAGGGAAAGCTACTTGTAAAAGTCCATCTCCTGCTTTTTTGGTCAACCGTGTTGCAGGATGATTAAAAACATTGGCTTCGCTTAAAAGTATCCATTTATCATTTATGTTTAGCAATGCAGGGTATGCCAATACACTATCCTGTATTTCAGAAAAAGTCCTTTTGGGATAATATTTCTCATAATCATCTTTATAATCCATTACCCACGAGGTAATATTAGCTGGAAAATTAAAATTAGTCTTTTCTGATACAATTGTGATATCTCCCTCTTTATCGAACGTATATCTGAAAGCTATACCATCGTTGTATGCCCTACATTCGATATTAATTATATTTCCGTTTTTATTCTTGAACTTGTATATCTTCTCATTACATTTATTGTGATATACTTTTACTTTACCTGTCGGTAAATTGTATGTTTCATTTATTTTGTTTGAGATTACTTCTACAAAAGTTAAGCAATCGGTAAAAGTATGCCCTTCGTCACTACTATTGACTCCAATAGCAGAATTAGGCACTAAAATCGTATTATCTCTGGTTATATTGTATAATAAACTCCCATCCTCCCCAAGAATGAGGTGAATCGTATTTTTGCCATCAGGCGATTTAACCAAAAACTTATCTTCCGTACAAGAAAAAAATGCAATAAAAATTAACAAACAAAAAGTTCCGTATAAATATTTTTTCATATCTAGTTAATATCAAGTTTATTATTATTTTATTTCATAATTATTTGTAACCCGGATTCTGATCCGCATCACTAATTCCATCATTCATATCTATTTCGTTCCTTGGAATTGGATAGAGTGTATGATACTCTTTTACATTTCCTGTAGCAAATTGATTATGCATCGAAACCTGGTCTACAAAATATTGCTTTCCTCTTCTTATCAAGTCAAATCTCCTCCAGCCTTCAAAAGCAAGCTCTCTCATTCTTTCTTCGTATATAAAATCACGAAGCTGATCTTGACTGATAGAATAATCGATTTTGGAAGCCTTTGCGCGTGTACGTATACGATTTACCTGGTCTACAGCTTTATTTTTCTCTCCTGTTTCATTAAGACATTCAGCATATAACAAAATAAGATCGGCATACCTTATATAATAAATATTTTTAGAGCTTTGATATGGATCTATAACCTGACTTGGATCTTCATATTTTTTACAATGCGGAGCAACATATTCCTGATCTCCCGCCCAATCATCTGTTATATCATTACCATTAAAGAAGAATCTAAACCGTACACTGGCTTCAAGGCGTGTATCGTTTTCGTCCGTAAAACTACTTAAGTAATATTGAGAGGGAAGAAATATGGCAAAACCTCCACCAAGACTATTATAAACGACAGCTCTTGAACCGCAGAAATATTGAAAATGATTCGGTTCTTCCGGATATTTGAATTGAAATTCATAAACAGATTCTGTACCATTTTCATATTCTTCTTTAAACAGATCTTCGTAATTATCCATCAATTTGTATAAATTATTAGCCTCTATTTCGCCCAGTATTTTCTTTGCTTCTGCAATATTACGTACACCGGACTCTTCTTGAGCGTACATATATGTTTTCACCTTCATCGCTTTAACTGCTCCATACGTAGCTCTACCCAAACCATATTCTGTTTTAATATTATTCTCTGCATAATCAAGGTCTTCAAGGATCAAAGCATAAACCTTAGCTAATTCTTCCCGAGGATAATTAGGCTTACTTACATCTGTACTTTCACTAATAATAGGCACTCCTCCAAAGAACTGCGCAAGTTGGAAATATGCTACTGCTCTGACAAAACGAGCCTCACTTTCTATACTTTTACACCACTCTTCTGTAGCTCCCGTTACATCCTGCCGAGCTGCAAGCAAGGTATTATTGGCACGACTTATTGCAAAATATCCTGTATCCCAGAGCCATTTTGTCATCCAGTTATCTGCATTCAGAGCAGCATTGTATTTATCCAATGCACCCTGTTCCGACCAATAATTTACTTCTACTGTTTTACCGACAGCCTCATCTGTTCCGGTAATTCCAATAAATCCGGCTCTGTCATTTTTAAAGAAAAGTAGTGCCTTATATGCCCCCATCAGTTCAGCTTCTACAAATGCTTTATCTGGCTTTATACCTTCAGTTGTGAGAAAGGACTGAGGCTCCTCTTTCAGAAAGTCATTACAACTTGCTGTAATCAGGCAAGCAATAACTGACAAGATTAAATATTTATATGTTTTCATGTTATTTAGTTTTTGATTATGAATTAAAATCCGATATTAATTCCGAAAATAACTCCTTTGGTACTCGGATAGGTTTCGTCATAGCCTGTACCCGGACTTTCCGGGTCGAAACCTTTATATTTAGTCCATGTCCATAAGTTCTGTCCTGTGACATATACTCTCAAATTACTGGCTCCTATATTCTTTAATAATTTATTTGGTAAATCATATGCCAATGTGATAACCTTCATTCTTAAGTAGGAACCATCTTCGATCAGGCGGCTTGATATTAACATCCTATCAAGGCTATTTGCATGTGCACGAGGCTGATTGGTATTTGTATTCTCTAGCGTCCATCTGTTCATCATATCGGTTTTCATATTCAATGGACCAAATCCTCCTCCTAGTGTGTATTCATGATATGCTCTATACCATACATCATTTCCATACACATAATTGAATACTGTATTCAGAGATAAACCTTTATACGAGATAGATGTACTGAATCCACCGTAACCTTTAGGATCTGTGTATCCCATAATTTTACGATCCTTTCCTGTTATCTGATTATCTCCATCCTGATCCTTGATTATATTATCTCCTGGATAATAACTTTCACCACCTATAATACCGTCTTTTCTCAAGTCCATTTCTTCCCGGTCATCATCCCATTGATATACACCTTGGTATTCATATGTATAGATTGTCCCCAACGATTCGCCAACCCACCATCCTGCTCCTAACGGATTATTTACATCATTAAGCCTTTCTGTAATACCACCATATAATTTAGTTAATTTATTCTTATTTGTTGACCAGTTTATGCTGGCATCCCACTTCACACTCGAATCTATTATACGCCCACCAAGCGTCAACTCCAATCCTTTATTTTCAAGTTCTCCAACATTTGTATATTTATTAAGGTAACCTGTTGTAACCGGATAAGGTGTCAGCAATACAAGATCTTTATTTGATGTTTTATATGCATCAGCTGTAAAATTCAAACGTCCGTTAAACATGGTGAGATCAAGACCAACATTCAACTGTGTTTCTCTTTCCCATTTCAGATTTGGATTACCCATTATCTGGTCACTGTTTTGCAATGTATTTACACCATCAGGTCCCATTGCTGTAATACCGGGAACAATCTGTGTAAATGAAGCATATGAGGCCAAGTTGCTGTTTCCCAGTTGCCCATATCCTAAACGAAGTTTTAAATCGTCAATGGCAGTTACATCTGCCATAAATCTTTCACTGGAAATTCTCCATGCAGCTGCAACGGAAGGGAAGAATCCCCATTTATTATTTATGCCATATTTTGAATTACCATCATACCGTCCTGTAAAAGTCAACAAGTATTTACTGTCATAGGCATAATTAATACGTGCTATATATGATGCTATTTGCCAATACGCAAATTGGGACCACTGTTTATTTGAAGGAAAATCTGTTGCAGCACCTAAGCTTTTATAAGACAATACATCGGTAGAGAATCCTTGTCCATATGAATTATTTCCTTCATATTTATTCTTTTCTAAAGAAATACCTACCATACCGGTAAAAGCATGTACCTTATTGAAGGTCTTATTATAAGTGAGAGTATTATCCCATATCCAATCTACCCAAGATTCTTTAGTTATTTGTCCATATCCATTTACTGTCATTCCTTGCTTGATACTACGTGGGACATAAACGAATGCTGAATTATCTACCATATCTATAGAGAAGTTTGTCTTTAACTCCAGCTCTGGAAGAATATTCGCTATTGCATAGAAAGATGCTGAAACTCGTTTCGAAACTCTTTCATTATCGATCTTATCCGATAATACAGGATTACTTTGTCCATTACTTGAATAGAAAGGTAAATCTAATGGTGGTTCTCCATTAACCTCGAACGGAATAAGAGGATTAGCCCCTAGTCCCTGACCGATAGAAGTGCCTGCAATATCTTGTGTTATATGTGAAGCTGTAGCATTCATTCCTACTTTGAACCATTTTTTCATTTTTTGGTCAAAGTTTATTCTTCCCGAAAAACGTTCAGATCCGGAACCTATTATTACACCTTTCTGATTGTTATAATTACCACTGATATAGTAAGTATACAAATCATTCCCACCAGAGAAAGAAACTGTGTGATCTTGAGTAATTCCAGATTGAGTAATCCGGTCTGCCCAATTATAAGATTCACCATTGAGTAATGTTTGTTTTTCGAGTTCAGAAAAAGATGGTAATGATTTCCAGTAACTATCTTTCAGCGTTTTGAATTGCGACAAGTAAGCATCTTGGGAAATAGAAGGATTGGTCTGCATTATTTTATCCATTTCCTGATTAACCAGTCCTTCGATACGGATTTCGGCAAGTTGATTGCCATTCAACATTTTTTGTTTATTCAATATACTCTGAAAACCTACATATCCATCATATGATATCTTATTATATCCCGATGCACCTCGTTTAGTAGTGACAATTACAACCCCATTTGCTGCCCGTGAACCATATATAGCCGCCGATGAAGCGTCTTTCAAGATATCAATTGACTGAATATCATTTGGATTGATATTGTTTAATGTTCCCTGCATTATTACACCGTCTACTACATAAATAGGCTCACCAGACTGAGAAATAGAACTCTTACCACGTATATTCACACTTACCCCACCTCCGGGAGCATGATCGCCAGATACAACCTGAACTCCGGCAGCACGCCCCTGCAATGCAGCATTCAGATTAGTCACAGGAACTTCTTTTATTAGTTTTTCCCCTACCTGGGACACAGCTCCAGTGATATCTTTCTTACGTTGTGTACCGTAACCTACAACAACAACCTCACTCAATTCAGCCAAATCTTCTTCCAATTGTATGTCTAACGAACGCTGAGAACCTACAATAGTTGTAAATTTAATGTAACCAATAAAAATAACTTCAAGAGTAACCGTATCAGAAGGTGCTTTTATAGAGAATTTACCCTCAGAATCTGTCACTGTACCAATTGTTGTACCTTTTATAATGACACTAGCCATTGTTATAGGGTCTTGTGTTGACTTGTCTTTTACAATTCCCCGAACCTCAATTCCTTGTGCATTTCCATATATGGATATGAACAAGAGTAAAGTAATAATTAAACTTAGTTTTTTCATAGTTTATCCGATTTAGAAGTGGACTACCACCACAATAAGTAAAATAGTACAAGTATAGCTATGATTATTAATGCAATTATATTGAATGCTTTGCTTGTCTTAAACATGCCTGGGGTAAGTTCTATAGCGAACTTACTATCGCCTTTTTTCTCTATCAACGTACTGATTACAATAGTGATCAAACACAGAATGAATACGATCAGCATCCTATCCATCCAAGGAAAATCAGGAAACAGAAATTTCATCAGTCCAGAAAAGACAAAACTTCCTATAGCAGCAAGCAGTGCTCCGTTTGCCGTCGCTTTCTTATAAAAGAATCCCATCAGAAATATGGCAAGAGCTCCTGGGCTTATAAAGCCTGTGAATTCCTGTATATATTGAAAAGCCTGATCAATATTTGTAAGCAATGGTGCTATTATGATTGCTATCGTTAAAGAGATAATACAGCTTAAACGTCCTACATTAACAAGACGACTCTCCGAGGCTGTCTTATGAAGTATTGGTTTATAAATATCCATCGTGAAAATTGTAGATATACTATTAAGCATTGTTGCCACTGCACTAACAATAGCAGCAGTGAGCGCGGCAAATGTTATTCCCCTTACACCGACCGGCATAATATTGCTTAAGAGCCAAGGATAGGCTTCATCAGGTTTATCTAATTCTATCCCCATTGAATATACGGCAATGCCCGGAATCACGACTATAAGCGGAACAAACAGTTTCAGTATAGCGGCAAATTCAATCCCCTTCTGTGACTCCCGTAACGATTTGGCAGCTAGGGCCCTTTGTATAATATATTGATTACAACCCCAATAATATAAATTGGCAACCCAAAGCCCTCCTATTATTACAGATATGCCAGGCAGGTCTTTATACCCTGGGTTGGATGACTTCAATATTAAATGGAATTTATCCCTGGATGTTTCATACATATTACTGAAACCTTGCAAGAAACCATTACCATCTCCCAGCTTATCCATAGCAAAATAAGTTGCAAGGAGACCTCCACCCACTAATATTGCAACTTGCACAACGTCTGTAACTGCAACAGCCTTTATTCCGCCATAAACTGAGTAGATTGCAGCAAATGCAGCAAGAAAGATAACACCATATATTAATGGTACTCCGACAAGACTTTTTATAGTCAATGCACCTAAATATAATATGGATGTAAGATTGATGAAGATAAATACCAACAGCCAGAATATAGCCATTACAGTTTTCACACGTTTGTCATAACGTTGTTCTAAAAATTGTGGCATGGTGTATATTTTCATTTTAAGAAAAATGGGAAGAAACCATTTCGCCACTATTATCAAGCCTAATGCTGCAATCCATTCATATGTTGCCATACCCAATCCAATAGCATACCCCGAACCTGACATTCCAATGAATTGTTCTGCCGAAATATTTGCTGCAATAATTGAGGCACCTATAGTTATCCAGCCAAGGCTTCTTCCAGCCAGAAAGTAGTCAGTGCTATTTTTCTTTTCTCCCTTTTTTGTGCGCGACACATACAGGCCTATAAATATTATTATGACACAATATATAGAGAAAATACAAATGTCTAATGGAGTCAGATTCATGATTGAAATATTTTAGATGTAAGGATTAATACAAAGTTATAATAGCTTTTCACCCTGAAACATGAATGAAATATCTTATAATTACACAAATCGGAACTATTAATATGTTGATAGTTCCAAATCGGAATTTTCAGATTTTTAGATAGATTTTTTAAATATATTTGAATATAGATAGGCATTAGTTATCATTTTACTGCAAGCATCTTATGTGAGTGAGTGAGTTATTTATCTAATTTAAATATAAAATGGAAGAATTATGAGAAAAGTGAGCTATTTAACAGTGTTGATGTTATTACACATATGTATAACCACACATAGTGCTATAATTCCACGTTCGGAATATCCCCGCCCACAATTTGAACGTAAAGAATGGATAAATCTGAATGGTGAATGGACATATATATTTGATATGGCCGAAATCGGAATAGCCAAAAACTACAATAAAAGTCAAGGGTTCGACAATAAAATAACAGTACCTTTTCCACCTGAAAGCAAATTATCGGGTGTAGCGTATACAGATTTTATACCGGCTATATGGTATCACAGGATTATCGGGATACCTTTTGACTGGACCCAACGAAATATTATTCTTAATTTTGGAGCAATCTATTATGAATCGGAAATTTATATAGATGGTAAGTTCATCGCACGACATTTTGGAGGTTCGGATTCTTTCTCAATAGATATTACTGGGTTTGTACAAAATGGTAAAGATCATGATTTGGTAATACGGGCCAAGAGTGATATCCGCGGAGGGAAACAAGCAGCAGGGAAACAAAGCCTGCAACTTAACTCGTATGGTTGCAATTATACACGTACGACGGGTATATGGCAGACTGTATGGATGGAGGCTGTTGATAGAGAGGGAATACAAAATATATCGATTATCTCTGATATTGACCAAAAACAACTAATTTTAACTCCTACCTTTTATTCTATAAACAGGGATAATATTATGTGTATTATTATCAAGGAGGGAGAGAAAGTTATTATAAAAAAAGAAGTAAAACTCAATCAGGGAATACCCATATGTATTCCAATCAAGAACATGAAATTATGGAGCCCGGACTCACCTTTTTTATACGATATAGAATGTACTGTTTTCGATTCTGAAGGTAATGTTAAAGATGAGATAAGCTCTTATGCAGGGATGCGAAAGGTACATATTGAAGGAAACAAGATATATCTGAACAATCAACCTTATTATCAACGTCTGATTTTAGACCAGGGATTTTATCCGGATGGGATATGGACAGCCCCGAATGATGAAGCTCTAAAAAACGACATTCAATTGTCTATCCAGGCTGGATTTAACGGAGCCCGCCTACATCAGAAAATATTTGAAGAAAGATTTCATTATTGGGCAGATAAACTAGGATATCTTACATGGGGAGAAGCTCCCAGTTGGGGCATGGATGCGAATAATATTGAGACTGCACGTAACTTCTTTTCCGAATGGAGTAATATTGTAGTCAGAGACCGTAACCATCCCTCTATTATATTATGGACTCCTATGAATGAAGAATGGTGGCCGGATATGGTACAGTACCCCCGTTTTTGCGAAGATTTATATAATATAACACATAATCTCGACCCAACCCGTCCTGTAAACACATCGAGTGGAGGTGTACATGTAAAAACAGATATATGGACAGTTCATAATTATCAGCAAGAAGGACAAAAGCTTAAACAAGAATTATTTGACGGAACCAGATTTCAACAAACGCCTATTGATCCGATAAAACCATATACTGGCAATATAGGTTTTAATCCGCCCAAATCATATACTACATATGATTATCCTCTATATACGGGTGGAATTCCTTACCTTATAGATGAATTCGGTGGAATTAAATGTGTCACGAAACAGCCTGAAGAAGATTCATGGGGATATGGTGATATTGCAAAAACAGAAGATGAATTCTATCTTAGATTGGAAAGTCAGGTAAACGCTATATTATCTTTAAAAGAGCATGTATGGGGATTCTGTTATACTCAATTAACAGACGTAGAACAGGAACAGAATGGTATATATTATTATGACCGTAGAAGTAAGTTTGATATGAGACGAATTCATGCTATTTTTTCTAAACAACTTCCGTAATAATAAATTAAAAAGACACTTTAAGATTAGGGTAAATCTCAAAATATTTCATTGGAAGACATCCATTTATAAATGGGTATAAACTAACTCTTTTATAATATAGAAGAAAATACGGATTTGGTAATTTGATATAGATTTGTTATCTTTATAAGAAACTATCTATATGGAATGCCCTCGTTGCCAATCAATATCTAAG
>NZ_JAEPKU010000014.1 GCF_016652235.1 Dysgonomonas sp. Marseille-P4677 | reverse complement strand
ATCATATATTTACAGATAACTATATATAGTTATCTGTAAATATATGATTTACAGATAACTATTAAAAGAAGAAATTCTAGCCTATATAAACTTCTAAAATATAGACATGTTTCAACCAATTACACTAAATATTATCACTAACTTATACACAATCAGACATTCACAATAAACTTCGAGTCCTTAATTATGCAAAGGTGATCAGCAATATCTCTAAAACTTGTTGACATTATAGTATTCCTAGAAAATCATCACTTTAAGTTTAACAACTTATATTCTTACATATATATTTTTAAAAGAAAAGTATTATTCTGCCTCTATTGTTCTATCAAATAGTCAAACTAATTGATAATGATTTCCTATCAGGTTTTACAAATATACATTCATCCCCTATCGTTTCTACACTTTTCTTTTCTTAGTTTATCTAAAATATGGTATCTGATTTCACAAACACTTACCATAATAGATCATTTTTTGAGATTAAAACTTTGAATTTGGCCACCCAAATCCGACAAGAACATCACTTATTCCTCTTATATTTATTTAGTTGTGTTATATAAATGCATACTTATTAAAAAAATAAGGTGATGCAAGTTCCTTTTGCAGGACGGAACAATTCTGCTTTTTATTGAATATTTATAGTATCTCCTCCTTAATTCTATCACCCCAAATTCCTTCCTAAAATATCTTACAAACTTTCAAAAAAACTTTTGCATTAAAGCAAAAATCTATTACCTTTGCATTCGCTTAAAAGCAAAAGGTGAGGTCCGGTAGCTCAGCTGGATAGAGCAACAGCCTTCTAAGCTGTGGGTCGTGGGTTCGAATCCCGCTCGGATCACTAAAAGGTCGGAAAGTTGGAGACAACAAAACGCAAAAACAAGACAAAGGCTTCTAAATGACACATTTAGGAGTCTTTTTTTATTTCCCCCTATGACAACGATAGCCACGAAAAAGCAACTAAAAGACAGTTAATCGTTACCCAATTCGTTACCATTCTGAAAAATCAAACTAAGGTAACGATTTAGATCATAAGTTTCTCATTTGTCGAATATTGGCAGTGAAATATCTTCCAAAGAGTTGGAGTTAAATAATAGTTTTACCAACAAAAAAGAGAAGATTATGAAATCAACTTTCACCATCCTGTTTTATTTAAGGAAAAACAGAAAAAATGAGAATGGTCAAGTGCCTGTGATGGCTCGCATCACTATTAATGGAGAGATGACTCAATTCAGTACTAAGTTACAAATTGATCCCGACCAATGGGAACAAAAAATGGGACGAGGAATCGGACGCTCGTCTGAAATTATACAACTAAACAGATTATTGGATGCTATGCGGGTTAGAGCAACGGATCTGTATCACAAGTATCTGCACGAACAAGGCTATGTACTGCCTGAAAAAATCAAAAACATCTTATTAGGTATTGATACCGATAAAAGAAAAATGCTTCTGGAATATTTTACAGAGCATAATGAATTCTATAAACTCAAAATCGGAAACCACACATCGCATACGACACATATGCGTTACGAACTGACCAGACAACGACTGCAAGAGTTTATCAAGAAAGAAAACAAGTTGTCGGATATTCCGATTATAGAACTTACTCCCCTCTTTATTGAAAAATTCTTTTTGTTCTTGCAGAATGAACACGATTGTAGTAACAATACGGCGTTAAAATTTATACAACGTTTCAGAGCAGTATTCAATTATATCAAGAGTACGGGTGCAGATATTAAAGCGGACCCTTTTGCTAGTTTTAAATTTAAAACGACTAAAGTCGTTCGTGAAGTTCTTACACAAGAAGAAATTGATATAATCTACAAGAAAGAGTTTCTGACTGAACGACTTTGCCAGATTCGTGATGTTTTCATTTTTATGTGTTACAGCGGACTTAGTTATATTGATGTAGCTCAATTGACCGAAGATAATATCAAGACTGCTTTTGATGGGCATCAGTGGGTAATGACCAAGCGTCAAAAGACGAATGTACCATCCAATATCCGTTTACTTGAAATTCCTTTGGAAATTGTAGAGCGTTATAGAGGTAAGCAAAAAGATGGGAAGTTATTTCCTGTTTGTTCCAATCAGAAGATGAATGAATACTTGAAGGAAATTGCTACAATCTGTGGGATAACGAAGCCTATCACCTGCCACGTTGCCCGGCATACGTTCGGAAGTACGGTTACGCTCGCTAATGGAGTGCCTATTGAAACAGTTTCAAAAATGCTCGGACATACAGATGTAAGAACAACTCAAATCTATGCCCGCATTGTAGATAAGAAATTAAGTTCGGATATGGATAGCCTAGCTAGAGTCTACAAAACAAGAAAAACCGCTAAATAATACGACCTATGAAAACAGGATATATCAAATTTTCAGAAACGAATACCATCGAAGTGAAATTAGTAGATGGGACAGTTTGGATGACTATAAATGAGATTGCTGATTTATTCGGAGTGAATATTCCCGCAATAAATAACCAACAGAGAAGGATATTTAAAGATAATCTTTTGAAAGAAAATGAGGTTACCAAAGAGCATCGTTACACTTGCCCGAAGCACGGCGAGTGTATTCGGATATATTACAATTTGGAGGTAATTATCTTTTTAAGTTTTAGGATAGAAACGCTTTGTACAAAAGTGTTTAGGGAATGGGTATTTTCTTCATTACGCAAATCGAACAGCGAGTTTATCGACTGTAACTTAATTATCAAAGAGTATTCGTCATTTAATTTGAATTAATATGGAACTGCAAAAAATAGAAGAAAAGATAATTTTGATTCAAGATAAACAAGTTATTTTGGATAGTGATGTAGCTGAACTTTATGGTGTTAAGACCAAACGTATCAATGAAGCAGTGAAGAATAATCCTGATAAATTTCCTGATGAGTATATTATCTCCCTAACCGAAGAAGAGTTTGAAAATTTGCGGTCGAAATTTTCGACCACAAGATTAAATATGGCTAGAATTAGTCCAAAAGCTTTTTCTGAAAAAGGTTTGTATATGGTTGCAACAATACTCAAATCTCCTAAAGCAACCGAAACGACCATCGCCATTATTGAAACATTTGCAAAGGTTCGTGAATTATCTCGAAGTATGGCTGAGATTTCAGAAACTGCCGATAAGGAGATGCAAAAATCACTGATGCAACGAAGTGGAGAACTGATTTCAGATGTCTTGAGTAGTGATTTTCAAACTGTAGGAACAGAAACTACAATCGAGTTAAATTTTTCTGTGTTGAAAGTCAAGCATACAGTAAAAAAGAAACCGAAGGAGTGAATTGATACACATAACTTATATAGATGGGCTATCCGGATGGATAGCCTATTTTAATAATCTAACGAATTTTCTTTTTCATTTCTCCTGTTATAATTACTCCACGTTTCAACGGAGTTATCCATAGGTCGGTCGTTAGTTCAATAGGCAAAGGTATGTACGGATTTTAGTAGTACATATTCTAGTCCTTCGGATTTTCGAAACAAATCTTCCTCGTTCCTTTCAGGTGAGCGTATTTATTCCGAAAAAATATGCCTCGCTAAAATACCTATACCTCATTATTGCCCTTGAAACATAAAACGACCGACCGACGGATGACGCAAAAAAATGTCGCAATTATGAGAAACGAAACAAAAACAATGAAACAAAACTCCCTCCGCTCTGGAATCATCATAAAATTGGGGTTGTGGGCAGCAGTAGTGGCTCTTGGCTTATGGCTAATCAGTCAAGTGAGTATCAATATCCTTATGGTAGTAAGCCTCGTCAGTACCTATCTGATGATATGTTTACTTTTCAAAATTGTCAGGTTTCTGATAAAGGTTATTTTCTCTCTCCTGTCCCTTATCATTCTTACCTCCTTATTCCTAATGTTCTTCTTTTAAAAACACAGCTATGGACAACTATAAATCACTAGATAAATATCAAAAGTTAGAGCTAATGCAAGAAGTTAATTATTGCAGGGTTGAAAGGCATGAAGCTGCAAAATACTTGAAGGCTCTTTGGAAAAACGAAACGGATGTAATTGATTATTATGAGAGTTTTGGGGATTCTCCCCGACAAATCATTATGAACAAAAGAGATTACGACCGTCATCTACTATTCGGCTTTACGAAAAAAGAATTTAATAAATATGGATGGTTAGAGAGATCAGAGTTTTTGGAGAAAGAGCATTTTGAATTTCCACATCGGGATGGATGGGCAGTGAGCAATCATATAACCATTGGCAGAGGTATAAATGGAAAGTGGTCCTATGGAATGTCCTATTCTCATTCTACTGGAGGATCAGGTTATGGGCTAAATGCTTGGGGAAAAATCTTTGATTCCCGAAAAGAATGTCTAGTTACAGCATTGGAAGAAATGATGAAAGGCTTGAAAAGGGATTCTTCCGTCTCTGATAAATATACAACAAAGGTTCTAATGCAAGCTAAAGAACTATTTGATGAGCTTACAGGAAGAAAAGCAGTTCAGTTATCACTTTTCAATATATTGATCTAGTAATAAGTTGTTTATGTGTGTTTTTTTTAGAAATTGAAATAGCCTAATTTACTTTGTCTTCTAATAAGTCCATAATTGAATATTGTTGCATATGAAAATCATATCCTTCGTTGGATGGCTCTCCCCATTTAAAAATATAGTCATAATTTTTCATTATCTCGCCCTCAGCTATATTATCTCGCAAAAGCTTTCCATCTGTATTAAAATACTTCCATACACCGTCATCCAATGCCACTAGCTTAGATTCTTGCTTGTCATCAAATATAAAAAAAGGAATATCCAAAACAAGCTTTTCATATTTACAAGGTAAGATTTCTTTATGTTCCCATGATACAGCACCATACTTCCCATTTTTACGAACTTTGATGATACCTCCTGAAGGAATTCCTATATATTCGTACTCTATTGGAATAATAATATTCCCTTCATGAGATATAAGTCCATATTTACCATCTTTTCTCGCAAAATGAGCTTCGGGTCCATACTCTACCCATCCTGATAAAGCTCCATATATAATTGGAATAACAATATTGTTATCTTCATCTATTGTGCCAACTTTCCCATTTTGAACAACAATAAATCGAGTCTTTTCGGAATCAGAGTTATTATACCATGTATCGTAGATAGCATCGTACTCAAATGGGATTTTTATTCTACCTTTTTCATCATACATTCCAACCTTGCCTTCCTGATTCACATAAACTAGTCCATCTTTAATTTCATAGATGTATTTATAATTAAAGGGTTTGATGATTTTATTTTTGTGAGTGATATATCCATACATATCCCCCTTCTTTGCAATATATCCAGAAGAACTGCGCTGAAATAATGTATCGTATTCAAATGGTATGGTTTGTTGCCCCGAATAATTAACAACACCCTTTTTATCGTTTATATCTGAAACGACCAAATTACCATTCCAATCGATATAAGAAGCTATACCTTTTACAGGTATAACATTTATATTTTCGTCAAGAATCGTAATTTCCTTACCTTTAGTAGCCACAAAAATATCAGCATAATTAGAATACTGAGAAGGACGTTCTACAAATTCGTATTCGAGAGGTAATACTTGCTTACCGTATTCATCAATAATTCCATATATTCCTTTATTCGCGACTATAGCTTTTCTCCCTAGTCCAAAAGGTTTAGCAGTACCATATTTGCCAAATGGAACAATAAAATTCCCCTCTTTGTCAATATAGGCGAACTTTTCGTTTGTTTGTAAAAGCATTGAATCCTTAACTCTTTCGCTTCCATTCATATAATCGATATTATTCTTTATTTCACTTGAAAGCTTTTGGTTACCTCTGGATTTAACCAATATTGGAAGATTTTTGTCGTTAGTGGGAAGATATCCAAGTGGAGAACCTGTAACTATCTGATAATCTCTACAGTCTGTTAGTTTTTTACCTTCAAATGAAAAATTCGCCAATTCTTTATCTTTTGTAACAACAAAAAAGTCTTTTGTATCTGACCACTTTATTTTATCATATTCGAATGGTATAATAATTTTATTTACTGAATCGATTACTCCATATCTCCCATTTTTCAATAATATAGCAAGTCCGGGAGCATAAAAATAAGTGACATATGAAAAAGCATCGTATTCCAAGGGAATGACAATTTCTCCCTTACGATTTACGAAACCTTGTTTTTTATCCTTTATAACAGGGGCTAAGTCTACAGATCCAGAAAAGACTCCTACATCATCATAAATAAAAGAGATAAGTATATTTTCATTAATATCTATAAACCCCTCTTTATCTCCTTTTTTTGCCAAAATCATTCCTTTCTCATCTATTGGATTCAAGAACTTGTACTTACCCAAAGAAATAACGATTTTCCCTGCTTTATTTATGAAACCCCAAGAAGAATGATCCTTCGCTGCGATCCGAGAGTATTCTAAATCATAATTATTTGTAGAAGTTTCTGTTTTGTAGGTATAGTATTCTATTTCATTATTTTGACAAATACCAGTAGAATGTACTACCAGTAGACATATAGCCAATATTATTATTCGTTTCATAGCAAAACTAAATTTAAATATAAAAAACTTTACCATATATTTTAGTTTTAATATATGTTCTACTAGATTAGATAAGTTATCTTACTATATTCCATAAAGGTAAGACTTTCTCAACATAAATTTCTCAATATACAAGTAAACGCTTGAAAGAAAAATTCAAGCGTTTACTCCAAAACCAAATAGCGACAATCTATTCCACTTCCTCGCCCCACAATTCCACATCACTCGGAGCAGTCAATAATGAATAAATTATATTTATCCATGTGATAATGTACGAGATAACCATCATCGTCATCATAGTTATTCTTCCTCCTCTTTTGAATTATCGTTATTAAAGCTGAATGAAAGAGTAAAGCTATTTCCAAAGGAGTCGAAGAAATAAATATCAATCACTTGTTGCTCTTCGGATTGAGAAGTGTAGTATAAGCGAAACGTTTCCCGATCTAAGTCATAGTAATCATTCGGGAGAAATATTGTTCCATTATCTATTTTCAACTCTCCAATACCATCAGGCTGAAAGTAGCGAAAGAAATACTTTATATTTTCGTATCTGCCTGAACGCTCTAGCTGGCATCTGATTTCTGCGACCTCCCCTTTCTTTAATTTCTTCGGGACTGGTAAGTGAGTAACTTGGAACTCATAATCCTGCTTAATATCAAGATTATCACTACAAGCACAGGCGATACAGGCAAGCAGTATCGTGTATACTATATATGATGCTATTTTTTTCATTTTCTATTTTCCTAGTTTATTATAAATTTAAAACCTATTCCTACCTGAGTATGGAACTTATTGATAGACGAGCCGAAAAGTATCCGCTCTCTAGCATGGAGCAAAACTGCAAAGCGATCCGACAAGAAAGCTTCTACCTCAAACGTGACTGCACCACCATACAGAAAGTTATCCTCACTTGTGATTGTCGCCCCATCAAAGAGTAATTCTTTGCCCCAATTCACAGTTTCGTAACCTGCCATAGCAGAAGCTCCAATTGAGAAGAATAATGTTTTCGAAGGGTCGGACAAAAATTTCAAATAGTAACCACCTTCGGCTGTTATTTGCGACACAGGTATAAGTATATCCTTATACCCATGCTTCTTTTGCAGATATTCAGCACCGAATACCCATCGGTTACCATTCTTGAGATAGGTCGATAAAGCAATTCCCGCTGCAAAGGCTTGTTTGGCCTCATTTTTTAGCTTAAAACCATCTACAAAAGAACCCGATACCTGAATACCATTTTGCCCTGCTAAGTAGCGTTGAGCCTGAGTCTGCCCTATCAGGGCAAGACTCAGCAATATTAACAATACTATTCGTTTCATCTTATTTTACTTTTAGCTCATTAATCTCTTCGGCTCTCAACAAATCAGCGTTTTTGACAATAAAGGTCTGGTTCCGACCGCCGTTCTTCTCAAAAAGTTCTATGACCAAATGTTTATCATTCGGGATAGTTATTTTATCAATGGTAAATACAGTTCGTTCAGTTTGATTTCCGCCAACTGTAGAAATAAAGTTGTAAGCACGAAGTGGATAAATAACCGTTTCTTGAATAGCAGTTTGTTTAGCCAATTTCTTATCTACAATCTTCATTCTTACAAAATCAATATCAAAAGGAACATTAGACGAGTTCTTAATCGAAGTATGCAGATATAGAAGTCCATTATGTGTGTAAATTCCTTTTAAAAGATACTGAATACCAAAACGTTTTGAACCGATATGCTTTACCAGACGTTTATCATTTTTATAGATGGAGCGATTTATCAGATATACAATTCTAGGTGACTCACTACCCAACTCCTTCAGGTAAATATCCATCGAGTTATTGGGACGATTTGTTGCAATACCATCGTGCATAAAATCTTTCATCTCAACATTCAGTTTTTCAGGTTCATCCGAATATTTGATATTGAAAGTATAGTAGCTGCCTTCTTCAGTAATGACTGCCATATTGGTCTCCGTTTCAAAATTTCGGATAGCCGCTTTTATTCGTAACACATTCTCCGAAGTTCCTGCTTTACCTGCTACAATCAGGTTAGAGCCTAAGTCCACATACTGAATGGATGCAGGAAAGATGATGTGAATGGTCTTATCAAAAGTAACCTCCAATCCGTAAGGAGGAATCATTCTGTCAAAAGTGATTTTCTTGGACAATCCTTCGTAATAATCTCCCTTAGATGGCTTTACAGCATCTTGCAGTTGATACTGCAATTCATCAGTATATTGCTCCTTATTATTCTCTTCGGTTTGTGCATGGATACTCATAGTTGTGATTAGAAGCAATGTGAGTACAATTATATATTTCTTCATTTTCTTGAATTTAAAAGTTGATTAATTTGATTTTGGCATCAGCATAATGCGATAGCCTGATTTGAGCGTAACCTTTACTTGACGTATCTTCTTTTGCATATAAGCCGATACGCCCTGAATAGCTCCTTTACTTAGATCGGATGCTAATTGAGCTCCTGTGCTCTGTGTCATAGTAAAACTTGTGCCGACACTATTCCCCATATTGGCAACTATCTCTTTGGCTGCATTCATCTCCAATGAGCCGGGGATGTAAATCCCTTTTTGCCCATCGGTGTCATAGGTTACCATTTCTACAGGAATAATTGTTCCCTGATACTCAATAGAAGAGATCAGAATATCCAATCTCTCCCCTTGTATTTTAGCCAAACCTGTTAGAATAGTATTTTCGGGAATCAGAGTCGAGCCTGCCACCAATGGCTCAGTTAGTCGAAGTCGGGTTGTTTGTCCATCTACCACTACCTGATCGTCATGGATAACTGCCGAAATGGTATTCTTCTCGTTTGCACCTGTTTGGGCATTCATCGTGTTGAAGCCAAAGTTTCGGGGTTGGTCGTACAAATAGAATAATTCCTCATTACTTAGATTCTGACCTAAAGCCGATACAGTCTGTTTTTGTATTTGACGAACAGGGCTGACTTTTGTTTTTCCATTGGTAGAATTATTCGGATAGTTTTCAATCTTACTTTTCAATGAATTATTCTGTTCATGTTGCCCCTGTGGTAAATACTTGGATGCCATTTCATAGGATTTTTCCATCAATATTAACTGTTCGTCAATGGTATTTTGTTTACTCTCCTTTTCTTGCATCTTGGCTTCCAATTCTTCCAACTTCCTTTTCATCTCTTCTTTTTCAGGATCGTCTTTAGGCTTTTCATAGAAATTACCTAATGTCTTATTAATATCCCGATAAGCTGAAACAGAGTTGTTTATTGGTGCAGGTTTTTCTATTTGTTTCAGTTCATCTCCCAAATTCAGATTTACCTTTTCTGCTTTGGAATTTTCTAACATATCCGCATAACCCTGTAAAGATTGCATCCGATCATTCAGTTGTCGCTTCATTTGCTCCTGTTCGTAGGCATCTTTCTTGTCCCCAATGATACCCTGCTCATTGGGATCAGGAATATCCGTGTTGAAACCGACTCCCTGCTGTTCTTTTGCTTTATCAACTTCGGATGGTCTAAAGATCATCCATATAGAAGCCAAACAAAGCACTCCCATCAGGGCAAAAATTCCATATCTTTTAAATTTCTGTTTTAGCTCGACATTTTTATTTGTTTCACTCATCTGTTTCTTCTTTAAAATAATTTTTATCAGACTCTCTAATATCCAAGTGTTTGATATGCTCTATCTTCAATTGCT
Source organism: Dysgonomonas sp. Marseille-P4677 (assembly GCF_016652235.1). GTDB lineage: Bacteria > Bacteroidota > Bacteroidia > Bacteroidales > Dysgonomonadaceae > Dysgonomonas. The sequence goes on along the minus strand of NZ_JAEPKU010000014.1, from coordinate 41,499 downwards.
CCCGTTTCTCCTGTTTTCTACCCCAATTAGCAATTGTGGTAAATGTAAAATAGAGATTGAGTAGCGTGAAAAGCAAAAGCATGATCAGGACAACGGTCAGTCGCTTGTCAGGAGTAATTTCTCCGCACAAGTCTTTGAGCTTATCCTCTATCCAATAGCCTGCATCTTTGATTTTTTCTTTCATAGACAGTACCATTAGCGATTCAACACTCGGATATCCCTATTCTCTTTGATCTCGAATCCTTCGATGGTAAAGCCATGCGGATTATTGTCTGAACGTACAGAGTTCAATAGTTTACAGTGGGTTACCAAACTACGTTCGGTGATGTTACTCTCACGAATAATCATCATTCGGGCATATACCGAGATATCATACGGATAGGTATCAAAATTGCAATTGACACTATCCACTTGTATGGTTTGATTAATATTCCCCGAAATTATCCGATTGTAATAACCCTTTTCTGCAAGGTCTTTGTAATAGTTAAAAGCTGACTTATCTGTTAGAAGCAAGGCTCTCTGAATATTACTTTCTATTGCCGACTTATCAGGAGACAGCGTAAAGAAGAGTTCGTGGAAACGCTTCACGTGTTCACGAGCCTCCACAGGTCTGTTTTGTGATAAGTCCTGCGACAGAGCCAGCATCAGCGATTTTCCACCATCAAGCACATAAATCTTTTGGCGTTGTGCTTCTGCAAACTGGTAGGAACTGTAAACAGAATATCCCGCTACCACAGCACATAGGCACAAGAACACAATACCGAAGATGCGTATCTGCTTAAAACTTGATTCAATATTTTTTAGTGATTTAAATTCCATAATTTTAAAATTAACGACCTAATAATTTTCCTCCTACATTTCCTGCTGCTGCACCCGCAGCACCTCCTGCAATAGCTCCTGCCTTTTGAGCCGAAGAGTTCACATTCTTACTCATATTACCCATACCTCCTGCCTGAATAATCCACCCTGCCACAGTGGGAATAGTGAAATAACCCACAATACCAATGATCATAAATACGATATAGACTGCATTGGATGAGTCCACTGAGTAAGCAGGATTATTTTGTAATTCAGTAATATCATTCTGCAACATAAGCACCTGAATACGAGCTAAAATGCAACTGAACAAATCTGATGCGGGTAGCCACAGATAGACGCTTATATAGCGTGTCAGCCATTGTGTAAGTGTCGATTGGAAGCCATCCCAAACAGATATAGCAAAAGCAATAGGTCCCAATATGGCAAGTACAATTAGAAAGAAGGTTCGGATAACATCAATAACCAGTGCAGCAGCCTGAAAGAGTAGTTCCAATAATTCCCGAAAGAAGTTCTGCACCGATTTTTTCAAAGAATACATTCCCCTTTCGACATACATCCCTGCTATCTGAGGGGCATCGGTTATACCCAACTGATCTAACTGTTCCTCAAAAATCTGATTATCGACCCAATAGGCTGTTTCAGGATTTCGTCTTAAAGCTTCGTATTCCAACTTGTCTTTCTGTTCCCGATAAGTGTTCATGTCAAAAGCCTGAGTTTCCAACATCTTGTTTGTTCCTTGTACCACAGGACTCATAATGCTGTTGATAGTGCCTAATACAACCGTTGGAAAGAACATGATACACAAACCGATAGCAAAAGGACGAAGCAAGGGATAAACATCAATAGGCTCCGCCCTCGATAAGGATTGCCATACACGGGCAGCGACATAGAACAACGCTCCCAAACCTGCAATCCCTTTGGCTACCCCTGCCATATCAGCACAGAGTGGCATCATGTCCTGATATAAGGCTCGGAGTATCTGATGTAGATTATCAAAATCCATTACCAGTATCTTTCTGATTGATTACCATATAAGGACATCACACGGTCTGTATCGTTCTTCTTCTTGGCACGAAGCAGAGAGACCCCGATATTTTTATTCGTGTAATACTTGACCAGATTTCGATAGTTGACCATTCTGTCATAAGTATTATCTACTACATCCATACGCTCCTTATCGGATAGTGAGAGTGTCGAAATATTGACCACACCTTTCAACTCATTCAATACATCGTTACTTTGCTCCAAGAGTTTCACATAGCCGTCGGCAATGGCATTTAACTCATCCACAGAGAAATTCGGATCGCTCAGCATTTTTCCAAAATTACTGATGTAGATATCCGAAATATCTCCGACCATCAGAATCGTTTGTTGTACCTTCTTGGCATCTTTGACTAAGTTATTTACAGCTTTCAAGGCATCGTAATATTCTTTTCCCTGATTATAAACTTTCTGAACTTCCTTAAAATTGTTCAACATATTGCTTGCAGTAGATGATGTCTGTACAATCTGGCGAGTAGTATTGACTATTCCCTGAGCCAGATTCGAGGGATCTGCAACTACCCATTGGGCATTTATTTTGCCAGCGAAAAGCACAAGGCTCACGCATAACATGAAGAATTTTATTCTCATATTGAATTTGTTTTTAATGAATAAATAATTGTTTATTTATCGCTTACGTTTACTTTCGGCGAGTTGTTTAATGGCTAACTCCAAATTCCCATCTAACTTCTCTGCCAATCGGAATAATTCTACCTTTTCAGTTTGTTCGGTAGTGTAAGTATAGTATTCCTCCAAAGAGACTTCGGTAGCATAAACAGCCGATTGCACTCCTCCCATTCCTATCCAGACTTCCTTGTATTTTCGTTTCGGATTATTGGACATATTGATGGAAAGAATCTGGGCTTTCTCCTTATCAGTCAGACCTAATATTTCCTGTATCGCATTGAACTTGTTCATATACTTTCGTTGGTCAAGCAGGATTTTACAATCGGTATTGTTGATAATGGCTTCTTTCACAATAGGCGAGGAAATAATATCGTCCACCTCCTGAGTAACAACAATGGCTTCTCCAAAATATTTCCGAACAGTTTTATACATATACTGAAGATAGCCTGCCATATTTTCTGAAGATAATGCCTTCCAAGCCTCTTCCACAATAAGTTGTTTCCGAATACCTTCCAATCGTCTCAACTTGTTCAGGAAGGCTTCCATAATGATGATGGTGACTATAGGGAAAAGTTCCTTGTTTTCCTTAATCTGGTCAATTTCGAAGACTATGAATCGCTTGGATAATAGGTCTATTTTATCTTCCGAATTTAAAAGAAAATCATAACGCCCACCCCGATAGTATTGCCTGAGCGTAGTCAAAAGGTTGTAAATATTAAAGTCAGATTTGCTAACTTCAATCTCTCGACTCTCCATTTCGATTCGATATACATCTCGCAGAAATTCATAGAAAGTATTAAAACAGGGAACAATGTTTTGATCTTTTTGGATAAGTTCAATGTATTGTTCCAAAGCACTACCTAGTTCTGCCGATTCAGTCTTGGTAATCTTTTCGTTTTCACTTTTCCAAAGGGTAAGCAAGAGTGTCTGTAAACTTTCTTTTTTCTCTACTTCAAAGATCCCATCATCGGTATAAAATGGATTAAATGAGATAGGATGCTCTTGCGTATAAGTAAAATACACGCCATCTTCTCCTTTGGTTTTATTGTGAATTAATTCACATAATCCCTGATAGGAATTTCCCGTATCAACCAAAATGATATGCGTTCCTTGTTCCCAATACTGACGGACCAGATGGTTCATAAAGAATGATTTTCCACTACCACTAGGTCCCAACACGAACTTATTACGATTGGTAATAATCCCTTTTTGCATAGGTAAATCGGATATATCCAAATGAAGGGGTCTTCCTGTCAGTCGGTCTACCATCTTGATGCCGAAAGGAGATGGTGAGTTTTTATAGTTCGTTTCTGCCACAAAGAAGCATAAGGCTTGTTCAATAAACGTATAAAAACTCTCTTCGCTCGGAAAATCGCCTGCATTGCCCGGAATACCTGCCCAATAAAGTGTAGGTACATCAATCGTATTGTGGCGGGGTTTACATCCCATCAAAGCTAATTGGCTTCCTACATCATTCTTTGTACGCTTGAGTTCATTTTTATCATCACTCCATGCCAATACATTGACATGACAACGCACCGAAGTAAGCCCAAAACTATGTGCCTCATTCAAATATTCTTCGATCCAGGCTTTATTGATTTGGTTACTTCGACTGTAGCGGGATAAAGAGTGCATATTTCGAGCCTGTCTTTCAAAACGTTTCAGATTTTCCGCATGGTCATCTATAAAGATATACTGATTCACAATGTGATTACAGGATAACAACACACCAATGGGAGCAGCAAAGGACAGTCGGCAATCACTCCTATCGGTTGATAGCCGTTCATAGCGAACATCTGTTTGTACCTTACTTGGAATATCTTCCGTATCGGAAAGTGTATGCAGACACATTCGCTGATCGCCGACCTTTATTTCTCCTACACCTAAAGACATATCCTGCAAACAGGTCGTATCCTCCTGAGAGAGTGAGAAATATTTTTCAACAATGCCTGCTTCTTTTTCCGTTCCTACTATCTCATCGGTCGTCAGCTTGGTCAGTTCGATAAAACCATTGTCATTTATAATTCGCTCAAATTGTTCGACTGCCTCCAAGAACTTCTGTGCCGTTTCTTTATCCTGAATTTCTTTAGGGACAATAAAGCCACGAGTCAAAGCATTAAAACTGCTTTGTTGTCTGGCTCGCTCTTTCGTTGTCTTGGTCAGAAATAGATAACACGTGTGATTTAGAAATGGACGTTCATTGAAGTGTCGTTCAAAGGAACGGGACAGGAAACTAATATCTTCTTTTTGCGTTTCGCCCTTATAGTTTTCTTCAATAAACCAATCCTGTTTCAATAGCACAGAGTAATTCGGCAATACTTTAATGGCTTTGAGCCAAGAGGCATGCATCGCTTCATATTCAGCAGATGTAACTGTAAAGAGTTCGGGTAGTTCCACTTTATAGGCAATTGTTATATCTGCATCTTTGCTGATAATGCAATCATGCTCTACTGCCAATAATGGGAATTTACTTTCGAGTGTCGCTGCTTTTAATGTATTTCTCATAGAGTCTCCTCCTTTCTTCTAACCTTAGCGAACAACCGTTGTATCCGCAGGCGGTTGATAATGTATCTGGGATGATTAGCTGTCGCCTGCAATTTCATCAATCCGTATTCCCCATATTTCTCATTGAGATAGAAAGTTACCCAGACTAATATTCCTGCCGTAACAACACCAAAACCGATACATACTATTTGGTCGATTCCGATCATATACATAATTACAAAGACCACGAATACAGCTAATAGTCCTCCTGCGAAAATAAATAGGTACTGACTTTTGAGTCCCTTAAATTCCGCAGGTTTTCCGATTCCTTTATTTATGGAATATTCTGCCATCAGCCATCAGATTATAGAAAAAATGAACGAAGAATAGTAGCTGCAACAATCAAGAAGATACATGCACCAAACCATGAAGCTGCCGTTTTAGAAGTATCAGGGTCGCCACTCGAAAATTTACTATAAACCTTTACGCCCCCGATAAGTCCGACAACTGCACCGATAGCATAAATCAGTTTGGTTGCAGGATCGAAATAGGAAGTTACCATATTGGTGGCATCGGTTATCCCCTGCATACCATTACCCTGTGCAAATGCACTGACAGTTGTTATCAAAAACAGGGTAAATAGAAATACGATTTTTTTATTCATTCGATAATTGTAAAATGGCTATGGAGTTGGATATTCCCCATAGCCGGGTTAAACTTGTTTTAATTGAAAATTGGTGGTGGTCAATGGACCATTGTTCTACAACTTACTTCCTCATAGGCTACCTCCTTTCTGTTCGTATTTTATATTAGAAAAATTCACTCGCATCAAATCCGTCGTATTCATTTGAACGAGAAGCGACACCTGAATCAACACCTTCTATTTGTTCAGCCGTATGTTGTTGGATACGCAGATCTATGAGTGAAGAAATTCTGGCAGCTAATGCTCCTTTGGTAGAACTCATTTTACTAACCAGCTCCGTATTCCGATTTTTATGCAAAACTCCTCCTGCCTTTTGTTCCTCCTCTTTAGAAGCAGTCTTGCTGTTAATCACATCAACAGTTTTCATCATTACATCGTAATCCATTCCTCCGGCAGTATAGACTTCTTCCTTCGTGTAAGCAGCAATTTCTTCCTCTTCATCAATTACTGTTTCTGTGGGGTCGGCATCTATTACTAAATCCTTCGGATCAGGTTCGCTCTCATTCAATGACGGCTCAAAATTATTTTCTTTTTCGGCTATATCATTAGCTTTCAAGGAACTGTCATTTTGTGTCATCATATGTCTGGTGTCAGGTATGCTTCTGCCAACTCTAGCAACTTTCTTTTCCTTCTTTTTAGGAATTGCTTCATCATTTTTAGACAAATCGGTTTTCTTTCGGATATCAATTTTATACTCTGACAAAAGGAGAAAGACAATTCCCGCCAGACAAGCTGCTATTACTAATTCTGCTACCATAGCTATTCCAATAAATCGTCTTTAGTTTGCTTATACAGCGTATTGATCTCATCTTTATGTTTTTCCAAATGATGCCTTAATACATTGTCAATATATCCACCCACGGACAAATTGGATAGCCCTCCAATCTCCAAAACAATCTTTTTCACTTTCTCGTGAATATAGGTGCTGACATACACGCTTTTACGGTCATTAATCTCGTTACGACAGAGAAAATCATTTTCATAATCTCCGCTACTCTCTACTATATTACGTTTTCGCCCACGTTTGGAAGGCACTTTTGGCTTTTCCTCTTCTTTCTTTATAACCTCAACTTCCTTTTCTTTTTCAGGAGGGATTCTTCCTTCTTTTCTATTTCCAATGGATGCCAATAGGAAGTCCTCATCAATTTCTTCTGCCATGCTTATTTACTTTTTACGATTTCAAGAAATTCCTCTACAAATTCCTCCAGATTACTTCCCCGTATCAATCGCTTATCGATAGGCAAAAGTGTAGAACGAAAGATAGGTCTGTGTTCTGTCGTTATCTCGTGGCGAAAGCGTTTGGTATCAGGAAGCGAGGTTTTCATAATCTGTAAGCCCAGTTCGGCAATTACATCTTCATATACTTCGTAGAGATGCCCGTGTTCACGAGCATCGACCAAATTCCATAAAAGAAACAGATCTTTGATTTTCCCCTTTCCTGTAGTGATGATCTGCTCATTGATAAGGGCTGCATATTCCAACGAACTTTCCAAAACCATACGATCTGCCGTGATGGGCGTAAAAATATAGTCCATCTGGGAAAGGGTACTTAGCACCCCTTTCGCATTGATTGTTCCCGGCAAATCAAAGAATACAAAGTCCAAAGGCACTTCCGATTCATTGATCAGCGTTTTCGCTGTTTCAATAGCTTCAGCAGTACGGCTGACCTCTATCGGATAAGCTTTCTTGCTTAAAGCTTTGCTTTGTTTGTAGAACAATGATTTGTAGTGAGCATCTTCTGTAACCATTTTCTTATCACGTTCCCGCATCCCGTTGATGCTATACTGAGGATAATCACAATCTACTACAGCTACCCGATAGCCTTTCAGATAATGCAAATAACTGGATAGTAATACTGTCAAAGCAGTTTTGCCGACTCCTCCTTTTTGAGTGGCTACGGCGATAAATAATGTTTCTTTTTTCATACGATATTGTTTTAATTAAGTAATTCATTCATGTGTTAAATCAATCCTTCATGAACTAACCCATTAGTGAGTGATAGCATTCAATCAGTCAGTAGTGATTGTTTTCATGTGATAATTCATACATTCTTTAGTGAGTTAAAGCATGATGTCATGAATTCATGGGTTAATTCACTCACTAAGCCACTCATTCATACAAGAATTATTGTATGCTGTCATTCTATAAGTAATGAGTTAAGACAGTAATTCGGTAGTGAACTATCTATTGTATGCAATCAATACTTAATGAATTATTGTCAGAATGTATGAGCTAATCCAAGAACTAATTCACACAAATAAACACAGAAATAGGGCTGTTTATACAATCTTCAGATTAATTGTCATCTAGTGTCCCCTGCCGTCATCTTCTGTCTGATAAATAAATGATAATCTTTCAATTAAGAGACTCTACCTTTGTAGCGTGATGATAATCTCTCATTTTTTGAACGGGCTAATTCCGTTCCGAAATCAGCTTTTGGGCAATCCATCAGCGGATGGATTTTAGTATTCGTCAGAATACAGCAAGGTGTGTTTTGAAGCACTTGAAATAAATTTCCGTGCCTCAAAACCCTTGCCCCTTACCGGGGAGAAAATCATTCCGAAGTCATGATTTTATTTACTAATCTTTATTATGTTTATGAAGCCAAACAATGAATCTAAAAAAAGGAAAGGTGGTAGACATCCTAAAGCTGATCCTGCAAAACATCGCTATGTCATTTACTTAAACAGTGCTGACAATGCTCGTTTTCTTTCCTTATTTGAACAGTCCGAAAAGACTATAAAAGCCCATTTTATTACCTCTTGTATTTTCAATAAGCCCATCAAAGTGGTCAAAATAGATAAAGGAGTACAGGATTATTATATGCGAATGACTACTTTTTTCGGACAATACAGAGCCATAGGGACAAATTATAACCAGATTGTAAAAGCATTAAAGTCTAATTTTTCAGAGAAAAAAGCATTGGCATTTCTCTATAAATTGGAAAAAGCGACACTCGAATTGGTCGCTTTACAAAAACAAATGATGCAACTAACGGATGAGTTTGAGCAGAAATACGGACACTTATGGTTGCAAAAATAAGTAAAGGGAACTCGCTTCACGGTGCTTTATCCTACAATGAGGAGAAGGTAAAAGAGCAACAGGCAAAAGTTATTTTTAGTAATCATGTGATGTTAAATCGGGATGGTTCGTCAAATATGTATCTAGCTAGTTTGTCGTTTGCTCCGTATTTGGATGCTAATAAAAACACAGAAAAAGTAATCTCGCATATATCCCTAAACTCTCATCCTGACGATATAGTGTCGGATGAAATGTATAGTGATATTGCTCAAACTTATATGCAAAAACTAGGATATGGGAACCAACCTTATATCGTTTATAAGCATGAAGACCTCGACCGCAAGCATATTCATATCGTGACAGTCAATATAGATGAAAATGGGAAAAAGATTGATGATTCTTTTGAGAAGAGGCGTTCTAAAGATATCACCAACGAATTAGAAAAGACTTATAATCTGCATCATGCCGATAAAAAGAAGCAATCCGAAGATCTGCCACAACTTAGACGAGTGGATTATCAATCGGGAAATGTAAAGAAGCAGATAGCCAATACGACCAAAGCTTTGATTAAATCTTATCGTTTCCAATCGGTCAATGAGTATCGTGCTTTGCTTTCGCTGTATGGTATATCTGTAGAGGAAGTCAAGGGAGAGAAGAATGGCAGGAAATACAGTGGATTGGTTTATTCTGCTTTGGATAATAAGGGAGAGAAAGTCGGCAATCCGATTAAAGCATCGGCTATCGGAAAAAGTGTCGGTTATGATGCCCTGCTAAGTCGCTTGGAGTATTCAGCCAAATACATGAAGGAGCATAAAGTATTCAAATCTCCCAAAGCAATTATCCAATCAGCCATAGACAACTATACCAACAGACAGGGTTTCCTGAATACTTTAGCACAAAATAGAATAAGTACAGTATTTCGAGAGAATCAGGAAGGTCGTATCTATGGGGCAACTTTTATTGACTATCAAAGCAAGTGTGTATTCAATGGCTCTAAGATGGGTAAGGAGTTTTCGGCTAATATTTTTAATGAACTATTTAAGGATGAGCCTCAAACCAAACAACAAATAGTTCCAGATCCAATAAATAGTTCAGACAAAGATGCTTCTTGGCAAGATGATTCTATAGAAAAAACAGAGTATGAAAACAATTGGGAAGAGGATTATACAATAATCCCATCACTGCTAGAGCAACATGGTACTGATTATGAAGCGGAAGCTTTTGCCAAAAGGAAGGAAATGGAAGATAAAAAACGCAGACGAATGAGATTCAAAGGATTCTGATTTACTTTCTTTCTAAGATATTTCCATTCCAATCTATTTTCTTAGGAATATGTAATTTATGCCATCTAGAAACAAATGAATCTATGTTGCTCATATCTTTTTCTATAAGTTTTTCTAGTTTTTTAATCTGTCTTTTTAGTCGCCATCTTGAATTATAACATCCGATTTTATGCTTTTTAAAGCAACACAATGTGATAATTGGAATCCAAACATAGTCATCGCTTCTTAATCGCATCCTATTTAGTCTGTTAGGTGGAATAATATAATTTAGATAATTTGAGTCTTTTAGTTCTTCCAGATATTTTACCTGAGGATCTAGTTCGAATATATTTAAGTAAAGTTGAATAAATTTATCTCCTTTAATAATATGGACATCAATTGTTTCCAGAAAATGATTTTTTAGTCTACAATAAGTATAAGAAAAGCCATGATGGCTATCTCTACCATTCCAACATGAAGTAAATGGAGCTTTTTCAAATCCAGATTCCAAAAGAGCAGGATGTCCTTTCTCTATGAAAATTTGATTTTTCACTTTTACCATTTCCTTATCAGATATACTAAATAATAACCCCATACTTCATAAATATTTTATTGCCTAAGTTAGTGATTAAATAATATAGCTGTCCATTATTGGCATAGAGATGTCTTACTCTTCTATTGCAATAGATCATATTTTTGAGCCAAAACATAAAAATAAAGATTATGCAGAATGAAGATGATTTAAGAGGACTTGCTAAAGTAATGGAGTTTATGCGAGCCATTAGTATTTTATTTGTAGTGATTCATATTTATTGGTTCTGTTACCAATTTATTTTGGATGCAGGGATAAATATTGGAGTTGTGGATCAGATATTACTGAACTTTCAGCGTACAGCAGGATTATTTTCAAATATTTTATGGACAAAGATATTCGCAGTAGTATTTTTAGCCCTATCCTGCTTGGGTACTAAGGGCGTGAAAGAAGAAAAAATCACTTGGAATAAAATCTATGTATTTCTATTTTTTGGCTTTATATTCTTCTTTCTAAATTGGTGGATATTGGCACTTCCTTTGCCTTTAGTAACCAATACAGGCTTTTATATTTTCACAATGACAATCGGTTATATCCTCTTACTGATAGCAGGACTTTGGATGAGTCGGTTATTGAAAATAAATCTGATGGATGATGTATTCAATACAGAGAATGAAAGTTTTATGCAGGAAACCCGATTAATTGAAAATGAATACTCTATTAATCTACCAACACGATTCCAATATCTGAAAAAGCAACATAAAGGATGGATAAATGTTGTTAATCCTTTCAGAGCAACGATTGTCTTAGGAACTCCCGGTAGCGGGAAGTCTTTTGCTGTTGTCAATAACTATATAGACCAACAAATTAGTAAAGGTTTTGCCCTTTACTGTTACGATTTTAAATACCCCGATTTATCGACTATTGCTTATAACAAGATGCTGCAATATGGGTATAAATACGAAGTAGCTCCTGAATTCTATGTTATTAATTTTGACGATCCTGAACGTAGCCATCGATGTAATCCTATTGCCCCTGCATTTATGACTGATATTTCGGATGCTTACGAAAGTGCCTATACCATTATGCTCAATCTGAATAAAACGTGGATACAAAAACAAGGCGACTTCTTTGTCGAATCGCCCATCATTCTGTTGGCTGCTATTATTTGGTATCTGAAAATATACGATGATGGAAAATACTGCACTTTTCCCCATGCAATAGAGTTTTTGAACAAGCCCTACAAAGAGATATTCCCAATCCTTACATCTTATCCTGCATTAGAAAATTACCTATCTCCGTTTATGGATGCATGGCACGGGAATGCCCAAGAGCAATTACAGGGACAAATAGCAAGTGCGAAGATTCCATTGTCAAGAATGATCTCTCCTCAATTGTATTGGGTAATGTCGGGTAACGATTTCACATTGGATATCAATAATCCTGATGCTCCGAAGATACTTTGTGTTGGGAATAACCCTGATAGACAAAATATTTATGGTGCTGCTCTTGGCTTGTATAACTCTCGCATAGTGAAATTGATAAATAAGAAAGGTCAACTCAAAAGTTCGGTTATCATTGATGAATTACCGACTATCTACTTTCGAGGATTGGATAATCTGATTGCCACCGCCCGAAGTAACAAGGTCGCTGTTTGTCTGGGATTTCAAGATATATCGCAGCTCACTCGTGATTATGGGAGAGAGGAAGCCGATGTTGTGATGAATACCGTTGGTAATATCTTTTCGGGACAAGTGGTTGGCGACACAGCCAAAAATCTTTCCGATCGTTTTGGAAAGGTTTTACAGAAACGACAATCCATGACCATCAACAAGCAGGATAAATCGACGACCATCAATACCCAACTAGATTCTTTAATTCCAGCATCGAAGATTTCAACTCTCACTCAAGGGATGTTTGTTGGCTCTGTCTCCGATAATTTTGATGAACGAATTGAGCAAAAAATGTTTCATGCTGAGATTGTTGTTGATACGGACAAAGTTTTTGCCGAAACCAAAAAATTTCAGAAGATACCTGTTATCATGGACTTTCAGCAGACTTTCAATAAGCCTATGAAAGAGGTTATTGATAATAATTACTACATCATCAAAAAAGATGTTGCTCAAATTGTTAAAATCGAGATGGAACGGATAAAGAAAGACCCTGAATTGATGAAGTTGGTGAAGAAATAAGACTAAAGGGATAATCCATTATGAACTATCCCTTTAGAAATATGCAATTAAGCATACTGGATAAGCTTCCAAGTAACCCCTTTTCCCCCATATGGAGGCATCGTGTTTCCCTTAGCTATTGGCGCTGTCGTTGTAGGAGTTCCTACAACTTTCCACACTCCACTCTCAGGGCATTTCTGTCCTGTAGTTGCTGTAGTACCTATCGGTGCTCTCATAAAAACAAGTGTTATGACCCTAAATTTTCCAGGAAAGATCACCCTGTCTTCTCTTTAAGGTATCGAAGTAACCTTTAATTATCCTTTACAGCTGTATTTTTATCAATAATCCGTACAACAACACTGATTTGCTTTTCTGGATGAGCCTCAAGATTTATCCGATTGATAAATACGTGAAATAAGTTGTTGTGTCCCAACTGCAAAAATTTAGATATTTCCTCATTTTCCTCTCTAGGGATGTAACCTAACATAATATTATCATACATAATTTTTACAGCGTTGGGGTCAAATCCATTTGTAGGTTCTGCTTCAAGTAAAAGCTTTGTACCCACACGTATAGATTCTATTGCTTCTAAGCCATTCCAGTAAGTAAATCCGGCAATATAAAATGTAGCATAAAATTGATTTTTCATAATCTTTGATTTTTGTTGTTTAATATTCTATTACAAAGATGATCCACTATTATGCAGTCTATCTGCACAGATAAAAAAAAAGAGACTATTCTTTCGAATAATCTCTTTAGAACTATTTATGTATATATAAATTAATATCCGTTAATCTCCAAATCAGTAGCGTTTACCATCGCTGCGTATACATACATGACAGCTATAGCATGAAGAGCTGGGGTTAACTCTTCAGTTTTAAGTATCGGAGACATATGAGCTTGGTCATTTCTCCACTGATATAGCATATTATAATATGCATGCATATTGGAAAGTTTTTCATCTGTGGTCTTATATAACTTTTGAATATCAGCAAACTGTTGAACGACATGGACTAACCCAGATGTGCGACTTTCAGATTCTAGTTCTTTATGCTCTCGCATATAATATATCTTTCTTAAAAAAGCTTCATATTTTGTTACTAAAGTTTGGAAATAAATTTGCAGATCCAAATCTCTGTTTTCAGATCTGTATAGATTATTGAAAGTATCTTTCAATGTATCATTTAGTCCATCTAAACTTTCTACTGTAGTAGCATTGAAAATTTTGAATAACCAGTCAATAACTTCTTCTAACTCTCTATATGTGACTCCAGCTAATTCCGAAAACTCTTCAACCAGATTATCATACATGAGCTGTTTGAGTTTTTCTTCATCATAATCGGGACGATTCCCTTTCATGGTAGCAGCTGCTAAGAACTCAAATGCTTTTCTAAAAAATGTTTCAGAAAATGCTTGATTGGAAGACATTACATCCATCAGGCTAAAATACTGACTCATCTTTTCAATGCTCTTTGTTGTAAATTTATCCTTTATTAATTCTATCAGGATATCAACTGTGTTTTGAGCATTAAATGCCTCCTGAATCTCTTTGTCAGCAAGTACTTCCAATAATAGAGAATATATTAGTTTATCATTCTCTTCTAAAAATCCTGCATAAGGCTCATTAATATCCTCTAGTAGTTGATGTAACGTAGCAAATTCCACTACATTTGTTTTTGTTATAGTTGCATCACTAATACCCAATTTTCCATCCTCTTCTTCCAATAAAATAGAACCATTTTCCCGTTCTTCTATCTTAAACTTATCCAGATTAATTCTTTCTAGTACATCCAATGGTAGTGTATCTTTAGTATATGGCAAGAATTTATATAAAAGCTTGCAAAATAGATAATACTTCTCCAGTTCAGGATCTATAAATGTCATTAATTGCGATAAAAATACATAACGTCTAACATAGCGATTAACTTGCTTACGAAATATGGCTTGCTCTGCTTTTTCCATCGGTTCAACGTGATCTTGTACCAAGGAACGAAAAAATGGAGAAAGTTCTTCCGGATTTCGATTTTTATCCATCAATACGGCTATGACCTCTTCAATCTGATTTGTCCCAAATACCTTATAATTATCAATCTCCAATTTATAATCATATAACTGTTGAGTATTTGCTTCTTCACTCAAACGAGTTGTTTGATAATAAGGCTGAAAGGCTTTTTGTATCTGGTCTTGCTCATTCACAAAATCAATTACCATCGTATCTTTCTTACCTGTATAGCAACGATTTAAACGGCTCAATGTCTGTATAGCCTGAACACCTCCGAGTTGTTTATCTACGAACATGGTGTGCAGAAGGGGTTGGTCAAAACCAGTTTGAAATTTATTGGCAACAATAAGTATTCTGCAATGGTCTTCCTTAAATTTATCACGAATTGCAGCGTCCTTAATACCGAAACCATTCATATTTTCTTCAGTATATTTATGTTCATTGATCTCTACTGTCCCCGAAAAAGCTACTAAGGTAGATATCTGTCCATTATATTTTTCATTGATCAGCTGATCCAAAGCTTGCTTGTATCGCACAGCATGGGCACGGGAACTGGTAACTACCATTGCCTTAGCCTTACCTTCAATTTTATGAATCGTCTTAGTCATAAAATGATTGAGCATCATATTGGCTTTGTAAGTAATAACATACGGGTTATCGTTTACATATTGCATCATCAAACGAAGAGCTTTTTTCTTATCATACTCTTCCTGATTTTCGTCAGGTACTTGTTCTCTATTTACAAGCTCAAATAACGACTTGAAAGTGATATAGTTTTCTAAAACATCTATGATGAAACCTTCTTCAATGGCTTGTCTCATAGAGTAAACATCAAATGCCTCGCCATTATGTCCGAATAGATTTAGTGTCTGTTCTTTTGGGGTTGCTGTAAATGCAAAATAAGAAATATGCGGCATATTTTGTCGTGCTGCTTGTATCTCGCTAATCAAACGATCGAAGTCGTTCTCAATATCCGGATCACCTTTATCAACAATAGATTGGAGTAAGTCTTTGTCTGTTAGTGTAAGTTTCAGGTCTTTAGCATTTTCTCCATTTTGCGAACTATGAGCCTCATCAATAATAATAGCAAATCGGCTACCTCTAAGTTCGTCTAAGTGCTTTCGAGCATTCCCGAATTTTTGGATAGTAGTCACAATGACTCGATAGCCTTTCTCCAAGGCATCAGCTAGTTTTTGAGAGCCTTTCTGTACCGATTTCACTACTCCGGCAACGGTCTCGAAATCGTGTATTTCGTCAGATATGGCTTTGTCTAATACTATACGGTCTGTTACAACAATTATACTGTCGAATATAGGTTTGTCTTCGTTGTCAAATAAGTCGCTAAGCTGATGTGCCAGCCATGCAATACTTTTCGACTTGCCCGATCCTGCACTATGCTGTACTAAATAATTGTGTCCAATGCCTTTTTCTTTAACATCGCTCATAATACGTCTAACACAACGCAACTGATGATAACGAGGAAAAATAGTGACTACACGCTTTTTCAGATCGCTACGTGGAATATATTGCTTTATAAAGTCTTGTAATATATTTAGCAAACTATCTGCTTGAAATATATCTTTCCACATATAGGATGTCGCATAATCTCCTTCAACGATAGGATTTTCGGTATCGATGTTGAAAGGTAGGAACTGTGTATCTTCATTAGCGAGCTTGGTAGTCATCATTACTCGATTGTTGTCGATCACAAAATGAACTAAGCAATTGCGCAAAAATCGATTGTTCATATCGCGACTGGTACGATACTGAGTCATCCCATTCACAATATTTTGTCCTGTAAATTCATTTTTAAGCTCGCAAGTTAGAAAAGGAATACCATTGATCAGTATTACTAAATCAAGTTCATTGGTACGATCATTCCCTGAATTTGAATAACGCATCTGGCGAACTACTGAGAAACAGTTTTTCTGATACAACTCTACAAAGGGCAGGTTCTTTTGTTGGTCTGGCTTGAATTGCAAAAGTTTGATTTTTATGCCTTGCAAGGTAAAACCTTCACGCAACACTTTGAGCAAACCTATACCATTATCCAAGCGTTTGTTATATTCTTTTACAACCTCATTCATGGCATTGTCGCCAAAGCGTCCGATCAATTTATTCCATGCATTGGGTTGTCCTTTTTCTATAAAGCGTTGTAACATGTCTAGATCGCACATGCGAGCAATATCGAAATCGCTCGCCTTACGCTGATTGTACAAGGGACTATCTGCTAAATAGGAAGTGATAAGGTTTTCCAAATAGGCTTCGTTAGGCCCATTCAGATTATTGGTTGTGTAAGTCATATCAGTTTAAATTTTTCAAGTTTTACTTTTTATCAGCTTCTTACGTCTATCTTTCCCGTTACTGCTTCGGTAATTAGTGACGAACGATATTCAGTTAACAAATCTATTTGTTTTTGAAATTTTTCAATGCTAGTATCTATCTTGGCTGTTTTATTTTCGATATAGGTGACTATTTCTTGTTGTTCGGATAGTGATGGAAGAGATACATAAATTGACTTTACGTCATCTTTATATAATGCTCCAATAGCTGTTGATTTATTGTTTAATTTTAATTGTTCTTTACCAATATTAGAACTTAAAACAAAAAACAAATAATAGCTTGATATAATAGATGTATTAAGCTTTAATAGATATGTATTTGGAGCTAGTGTCATTGGTGATTTATAGTCAGGAACTAAGTAAACATTACCTATTTCCCCCCTTTTAGCGATTAAAAGGTCAAACGGTTTTAAAGATGATTTTTTTAGATATTTATAAGTTTCTATATCACAATAGTTATTTCCTTCTACAATTCCATACCTTTTATTAACAAGATCAGTAGCCCTAACCATCCAAGCATAAGGATTTCCATTATTTATATTTGTATTTTTTGCTATATCTGAGAAAGAACCATTAGCATCGTAGTCCGTTAGGAGAGTTATAATATTTTTAATTTTTCTCACTTCCCAATGCTCCGGTATTTCTCCAATCCATTCGATACCGCAGTCTTTCATCACGACATCGGGGTTTAGCCCTTTGGTGACGGCACGACTGATGATAGACGACTTTAATTCTTTCAGCAGGTCGATTTGTTTTTTGCGTGTAGCTATTATATTATCGATTCGGGTCGTTTCTTTGTCGAGGAAAGAGACAATTTGATTTACTTCTTCATCATTAGGAACAGGTATTGATATACCTCCTACTGTTTCAGTATTCAGATTCAACTGTGTACCCATCTTTCCTAGCCCTAAATATGGTTGCCCCGATGTGAAAATATAATACAAATACTCTGGGTTCATTTTTAATTTAGGAAACCATACGAAACCATCATGGATACAGCACTTAATTTTAGTTATAATCGGCTTTCCAACAGTTGCTGCAATACTCAAGAAGAAATCATTAGGCTTTCTTTTTACACTTAATGAACTCCCTAGTTCTGATAAATTTTGAGTTGTACTTGTAAGGTATCTTTCACTTGCTGTAACATCAGCAATACGTACCCATGCATATTCCCCATTATCATCAAAATATATTGGATTATCTATTGGACGAGGAGAAGCTCCACGTTTTACAGGACTAAAGGTTTTTATTTTCCTTACCTCCCAATGTTCCGGTATCATTCCGATCCATTCAATACTACTGTCTTTATATTCAGGATATCGCTTCATACTTCACCCTCCATTATATCCATTAGCGACTTGTCCAAATCTTTTTCGAGGGTCATTATCTCTTCCCAAATTTCTTGGGTAGTTCGTAAAGGTTTATAGACATAAAACAGCTTGGTAAATGGAAATTCGCAACCTATTTTATCTTTACTTCTGTCCATCCAAGCATCAGGTGCAAACTTTAATACTTCTTCCTTAAAGTATGTCTCTATATCTTGTTTGTATGGTATGCTTTCGGTATCTCGTAAGTCTGTATCGGGGATAAACGGCGATGTTTGATCAAATGGAGATTCAAGCACTTCAGCAAAAGTTTCATCTACTTCGCCAATAGAGCTTCGTAGTTTCTTGATCAGTCCTGCTGTTGGTTTCACTTTATTTTTAGCTAAATAATTGAAAAACTCTTCATCATTCAATGGAGTTTTCGGACTCTCCTTTTTTACCAGTTGAAGTATTTGTTTTGCTTTATCTTTTTCGGTTGCCGACATTTTTGTGTTTTCCAAAAAGTCTTGAAGCTTATTTTCTAAGTTCTCGTATTTTAGTCTGAGGGGTCTATCTACTGTTATTTTGGTATACAGAAAATCTTCTTTATCCATTAGTTTGGCTACTTGTATGAATTCTCCATCTCCAAAGTCATGATAGGCATCTTTATATTCTCTGTAAAAGCGTTGAAGTTCTTTCATTCCAGTAGCATTTACCTCATAACGTTTTTTACCGAGACTACGGGAAAGCAAGGACGCATATTGAGATTGAGCCCCATTTATAAGCAATACTTTACCTTCTCGGTCTTTTGGTTTTTTATTATCGAGAATCCACATGTATGTAGATATATCAGTACCATAGAATAGATTCTTAGGTAGTGAAACAATCGTATCAAGTAGATCTTTATCAAGCAACATCTTGCGAATATTACTCCATCCACTTCCTGCATCTCCATTGAAAAGAGGCGATCCGTTGAGAATGATACCTATACGTGATCCTCCTTCGTCCATTTTACTTATCATATGCATTAGAAACAAAAGTGAACCATCACTGCTATCGGGCAATCCTGCCGAGAATCGACCCCTTGGGTTTTGTGCTTCATTTTCTACATATCCTTTATCTTTTTTCCAATCTACACCAAAAGGAGGATTGGTAATCATATAACTGAATGTTTTCCCCGGAAACTTGTCGTCAGATATTGTATTACCAAGCTTGATGTTATCAGCTTCATCCCCTTTCATCAGAATATCTGATTTACAGATAGCATAAGTCTGCTCGTTGATTTCTTGACCATACTGAAATACTTTGACATCATTTCTACCTGAATGACTTTGCATATACTCTTTGGCAACTGTAAGCATACCACCCGTACCGCAGCAAGGGTCATAGATGGAAAAGTGTTGCCCAGGGGTTTTCATTAATTCTTCTTGTCCCGTAAAGACAAGGCTAACCAATAGGTTAACTATCTCTCGTGGGGTATAATACTGACCTGCGGTCTCATTTGTACTCTCTTTCGACATACGAATGATAATTTCAAAGACAGTTCCCATCGTATGATTATCTACTTTTTCGGGATGTAAGTCAGCTTTTGTGACAAATTCTTGAGTTACATTAAAAAGAAGATTTTTTCGTAATAGAGTTTCGTATATTGGACCTAGTCCTTTCTCTTTCCCTCCTGTAAAGTTGTAAAGTATTTCTTTCACATTCTCACTAAATCCCTCAAGGTATGTTTTAAAATTATCCCCTAACGATTTCGGATTAGTTAACATATGTGCCAAAGAAAAGCCCGAAATATTATAGAAAGATATATTTTTGGTTTTGAGTATTCTGGCAAGGAATGAGTTGTATTTATCCTCATCCGTTTCTTTCATTTCCTTCATCTGCTCAGGAAGTTGCTCAATAGTTTTTTTTACTTTATCGGCATAGCTTTCCATTACGCAGTCGAGCCTGCGTAATAGTGTAAAGGGAAGGATAACCTCATCTACGTTTTTATCATTATAGTCATCCCTGATTATTTCCTTGATGCTCCATATCATCTGAGCTAATTCTTGTGGCGTCATATTTTAGTTTTAATTATTTCTAGTGCAAATATCGGATTTATTTGTGCAGCTAAACTGCATTGTTAAGAATTTTTTGAAATTACTTTGTCGGCTCTCTCCCTAATTTTTTCTCGTAAATATAAGGGCGCAATAATTTCCAATTCATTTGCATATCCAAGTAGCAGTGTTTCAAATTCGTAATTTATAATCAAATTGAGTTCAATAGTTGCAATCTCTCCATCATATTTTAAGACTTTTTGAGATGCATGCATAGGTTTTGTCACTATATAATGGTAAGCTTTGTTGTTTGCTTTTAGTATAATTCTTTCTTTTTCTTGGTTCTCAGGTACTGAAACCCCAACTACATCATAGAAGTAGTCATAAAAGTCTATACTATCATTCTCAATATATTTTTCTTGAATAGTTTTTATTTGTTCTATTCTGTCTAAAGCTAAGCTTGTTATTGGATATTTATCTTTAAATTCAGGATTATAACCAAAAAGGAACCAACGATTGTTATATTGTTTGAGATGATAAGGATGGAATACAGCTTCATAAGCTGGTTTAGAAAAGCGTTTATATGTAATCCTGATAACTTGTTTATTAATAATATGATTAAATAGGTCTGAGAAAAAATACAAGCCTTTCAAATCCGGATTCTCTTCGAAACTTACTACATTAGAAGTGTCTCCTTTTAGATTGAAAGAAGTTTCGAATCTAGCTAATATCTCGTACATCCAGTCGAAGTGCGGCATACCACTAAAACGATTTAACATATAAATTGTATCTTTGAGCTGGTCCATTTCCATTGGGCTTAATGGTTGCTGATTGATTGAAAAGGAGGAATTTTCGTATCGATAATATATCTTACGCCCTTCGTTTAATCTTTCCAAAGGTATACTCCACCCTTCATCACTTTCCATGTATTTTATATCCTCAAAAATTTGTCTTCGACTGATACCGATATCACTACCACTATATTCATATATAGCTTTATCACATGCTTCTATCAAGTCGTTAATGAAAAATTTTCGTCCAAAATTACTAAAGCATTTGTCTAGTGCTCTATAGCGTATCATAGCATGTTTATTAGTTGCCATATATTATTCTAAATTAAATTCCTCCTTACAAAGATAAACATTATTAGTTCTATATTGTAGTGTGAAATTTGGTTAGTTAGACATCTACTACACTTACACGACACAAGATGACAGTTATTTAAAACACAACTATATACACCTATTCTCAATCTAATTTTAGGCTGCATTACTATTGATGCATCACTAAAATTATGATTTATGAATGAACAAGTAAACGACCAAGAAATCCTATTGGTCACAGAAGAAGGCAGTAACGACCTCAATGTTGTCAGTGGTATTAATGAAGATGGAAGTCCCAAAACTGTCAAGCCTAGCAAAGAAAATGAGCCAGACTTTTTAAAGATTGACAAGAATGCAGATGTATTGGAGAATTTCTTCAAAAACTTCCTGAGCCAGTACAAAGATCCTACACACTTCAATTTTTTCAAAGTTCCGATCAATGCTTTTGAAAATATGGTTTCCGTGATGGAAAATATGCTCAAAGATCCGGATAATCCATCCAATGAGAAGTTCTTAGGAGAACATCGTGTTTTACCCGAAGCCTTTGCACCCAAAGCCTATCAGGCTATTGACGAATCCCGAATCAATTGGGAGCAGTTGGGACAATTGGGTATTACCAAAGAAAAATTGGAAAGGTCGGGAAGCTTAGAGCCTATGCTCAATTGGCAAAAATCCCCTGTATTGGTAACCATCAAGACCGATGCACTAGGCGAATCTATCTATTCTGATGCTCGTTTATCCTTTCGGGAGGATGCCGATGGCAATCTGAAACTGCGTATTCATAACATACGCAACGCTCCCGAACTCAATTATCCTTTTATGGGAGCCACATTTACGGATGAAGATAAAAAGAATCTTCGTGAAACAGGTAATGCAGGGCGATTGATCGAGATTGAGCCAAGAGAAGGTATGAAGATGCAGGCTTTCATTTCAGTAGATAAACTAACCAATGAATTGGTTGCTCTCCGTGCCGATCGGATTAAACTCCCTGCCGAGTTTAAAGGTGTGGTGCTAAATGACGAACAAAAGAAAGATCTGGCTGAAGGGAAGGCTGTGTTTTTGAAAGATATGCTATCGAAGAAAGGAACTTTATTTAGTGCCAATATCCAAATCAATGCTGACCGAAGAGGTCTTGAAATCTACTTTGGAAATAATCAGCGACAAAGCCAAATACAAACGCAGGAGCAAGACAGAGTTCCTAAGACTTTTCGTAAAAAAGAACTGACCGAAGATCAGCGAGCCAGCTTACAGGAAGGAAAAACTGTTTATGTGAGTGGACTTACCGATCGCAACGGCAAGAACTACAACGGCTATATCACATGGAAACCCGAAGAGGGTAAAACAGACTTTATGTTTGCTACCGACTACAAAAAAGCATTGGAACAGGGACTTGTTAAGCCTGATGACGGACACAAAGTACAGGTCGCAGTTAATTCCGAAGGGAAAACCACCGAAGCCACCAAGAATGTCAAAGAGCCGTTAGAGCAGGGACAGACAACTCCGACTGAGCAGCAGAAAGAAAAGCAGGACACCCAACAAGAGCAGGATGAGTCTCAGCAACAATCACGAGGAAGAAGAATGTAAATGAAAACTCCTAAGAGATAATTCTGTATATTTACCACTGATTTCTACAATATTACTTTATAGTTACTATGGTATCGGGAGGTACAATGGTTACTTGTAATAATTGAGGAATTGGTGGAGGCTCTTGGGATGAAAACCCAAGAGCCGTTCTGCTTTTAACAAGCAAAATTCCATTTCAAAAAACGGTCTGGATAAGACCTCCACTAATTTTCCTAAAATATGAAATCCAAAAATAAAATAGAGGAGCTATCCTACTATGGCTTATTGCTCCATTCGTTTCTCAAAGAAAGCCACCCACAAATAGCTTACGACTACAAGTTTATAAAAGTACGTGCTGATATCGCCTCAGAAATTTACTCCAAATCTAAAAAGGATGGATACTCGCACGACCGAGCCGAAGAGATAGCAACCAAAAGTCTGTACACAGGGCTTCTGTTCTCCAAGTTTGATACCATACGCAATATCCTTTGGGAAGAATTTTCCTATATCCACGAAAACGAAGTTGATCAAAAGACCTTGTTGCTCCTTCCTTTTTGTGAAGAAGTCTTTGCCGAATATACTCTGCACGATGAGTTTGCCAATTCCCCTGAATACAATCAACTCTATACGGAACTGACAGGTCAAATCGATATTTGGGAGGAACAAAATGAGCTATAATAAAAAAGCTCATCTTAGAGCCAATATTGATGCTATCAAGATTGTCCTTAGCCTTGAAAGAGAACAAAGGACTATTACAGAATATGAACAGGATGTATTGATGCAATATTCAGGTTTTGGAGGACTCAAATGTGTGCTCAATCCTGTAAATAGTTTGTCAGACACAGTACATTGGGCAAAGTCGGAACTGGACCTTTTCCCGATGGTTGCCGAACTGCATCAGGTTATTAGAGAAAACACCAATTCAGCACTGGAATACAAGCTATATTTTAATAGCATCAAGAATTCTGTGCTATCTGCATTTTATACCCCACCTTTAGTCGTACAAACCATATCGGATGCTTTTCGAGAAAGCAAACTCGAAGTAAATCGTTTATTGGACCCATCCGCAGGAATGGGAGCATTTTCTTCTGCATTTTCTTCTCGATATTTAAAAGCAGAGATTACAAACTTTGAAAAAGATCTGCTCACAGGTAAAATACTTTCTCGTATCAATCCGGATGATAGAGTTTTAGTTGAAGGTTTTGAAACGATTGAAAGTCGCTACAACAACTATTTCGATGTCGTAACCTCTAATATCCCCTTTGGAGAAATGAGTGTCTTTGATGCGGAATTTATGAAAACCGATAAACTACATAGGGATGCTACACGAGCTATTCATAACTACTTTTTTATCAAAGGAGTGGAGACTTTGCGTGATGGTGGCGTATTGGCATTCATCACATCGCAAGGGGTATTAAACTCGCCAAATAATCAGACCGTAAGAAAGTGGCTGATGGATCATACCAACCTTGTATCTGCCGTTCGTTTACCAAATAATCTGTTTGTAGATAATGCAGGAACGGAAGTCGGTAGCGATTTAATCATTCTTCAAAAGAACACAAACAAACAGGCATTAACAGAATCGGAGAAGAAATTTTTGACAATATCTGAAATTACTTCAAATGTAACTACCAATAGTTATTTCAATAATACAGAGCGAGTGGTCCATACCAGAGGGCTTATAGATACAGATCCCTACGGCAGACCTGCGCAAGTATTTCTACATGATGGAGGAATAGAGAGAATTGCAACGGACTTAAGTAAGATGTTACAGGCTGATTTTAAACAAAATATAAGTTTGGATTTGTACAATACACATACTGTAGCTGCTCAAAAGATCAGTATTCCTTCAGTACCGAAACTAGAGCCTGTCCCCCAAAAACAGCAAACTATCGAATTGGATGTTTCTCAATCAACAATGTCCTTATACGATCTGCTCGGTTTTTCACAGGAAGAACGAACACAGATTAAACCAAGCAGAGGTAAGAAACGAAAAGTCAATGCTAATCAAAAGCCTGTTCAACTTAGTCTGTTTTCCAAAGACAAAGAAGAAAAGAAAATTTCTCCTAAAGAGGAAGCTCCCAAATTACCTATGGAGCTTCGATCCTATAGCGGAGAATTACAAGAATACCACAAGCAAGGCTCTCTGGTTGAAGACTTGGGACAAGTCGGTTACTTGAAAGAACGTTATCGGGATGGAGCGAAGTTTCAACCGATGGATATAGATTTTGTACAGAAAGCCAAAATCAGCCGTTATATTGAGATTCGGGATATCTATCACACTTTATATAATCACGAAGCCAAACATCTGACAGAACACGCTTCGCTTCGAAGCAACCTGAATATCGTCTATAATAATTTTATCAAACGATACGGAAATCTCAACGACAAGAAGAATCTGGATATTTTCAAGATGGATACAGGAGGTGTACAGATACTTTCTTTGGAACGTTCGGTGAATGGGAAATTTCAGAAAGCGGATATTTTTCACAAACCTGTTGCCTTTAATCCCAATGAAATTAAACACGCCGAAACCTCGCACGAGGCTTTGGTTGCTTCTCTCAACAAATATGGAGAAATACGATTGGATTATATGTCATCTTTGTTGGACAATCAAAATAGAGATGATATAATCCGAGATTTAGAGGGACAGATCTATTTCAATCCACTCATTAAAAACTATGAGATTCGTGATAAGTTTATTGCAGGGAATGTAGTCGAGAAAGAAGCACAGGTAAAGCGATACGTACTGAATAATCCCGAAGACAAACATGCACAAATCTCACTTAAAGCTTTACAGGATGCAATGCCACAACCGATACAGTATGCCGAGCTTGATTTTAACTTTGGGGAACGATGGATACCGATGCAAATCTATCGGGACTATGCCTCACAGCTATTTGAAGCCGATGTAAACATTGAATATTACGCATCCCGTGATGATTTTAATGTATCGACTAACAGTAACAATCTGATTATTCGGGAAAAATTTGCCGTACAAAGCGAGAGCCAATTATTCACGGGTATTCATTTATTGAAAAATGCGTTACTGAACACTACTCCGAATATAACCAAGACTATTCAGGTATTGGATGATAACGGAGAGCAGAAAAAAGTAAAGGTTGCCGACTCGGAAGCCATACAACTTGCCAATTCCAAGATAGATGAAATACGAAATGGTTTTACGAACTGGCTCAATGAGCAATCGTCCGACTTTCAGAATAAGTTAGCTGATTTATACAATCAGAAGTTCAATTGTTATGTCCGTCCACAGTATGACGGCTCACATCAAACCTTTCCTGATTTAGATCTCAAAGGGTTGGGAATACCCGACCTTTATCCGAGTCAAAAGGATTGTATTTGGATGCAGAAATTGATGGGTGGAGGTATTGCAGACCATGAGGTCGGTGGAGGAAAAACACTTATTATGTGTGTTGCTGCTTATGAAATGAAGCGATTGGGATTGGTTAATAAGCCGATGATATTGGGGCTGAAAGCCAACGTACACGAAATAGCCCATACCTTTAAGACAGCTTATCCGAATGCAAAGATTCTCTATCCCGGCAAAGAAGACTTTACACCATCCAAACGGGTAAAGATTTTTAACGAGATAAAGAATAATTCTTGGGATGCCATTATTTTAACACACGACCAGTTCGGGAAAATACCTCAATCACCTGAAATGCAACAGCGGATATTCCAAGAAGAATTGGATTCGGTAGAGGAGAACCTTCGGGTACTTCAATCAATGACGGGTAAAGCTGCATCTAAACGTATGCTGAGAGGCTTGGAGATACGAAAGAATAATCTGGAAGTAAAACTAAGTGTATTAGCAGACCAAATTAAAAATCGAACAGACGACGTAGTCGATTTTAAGATGATGGGCATCGACCATCTATTTGTAGATGAATCGCATCAGTTCAAAAATCTGACCTTTACCACTCGTCACGATAGAGTGGCGGGATTGGGTAATCCTGAAGGCAGTCAGCGAGCTTTGAATATGCTTTTTGCTTTGCGTACTATTCAAGAGCGTACAGGCAAAGACTTAGGTGCTACATTTCTTTCGGGTACAACTATTTCCAACTCTTTAACAGAGCTTTACTTGCTCTTCAAATATTTACGTCCGAAAGAGTTGGAGAAACAGGGTGTCAATTCTTTCGATGCTTGGGCAGCAATCTATGCCAAGAAAACGACTGATTATGAGTTCTCGGTTACCAATCAGATTGTGCAGAAAGAACGCTTCCGGTATTTTATCAAAGTTCCTGAGTTGGCTAATTTTTATGCAGAGATAACAGATTTTCGTACAGCAAAGGATATTGGTATTGACAGACCGGAGAAGAACGAAGTTCTGTATAATATTCCACCGACTCCACAACAGGAGATATTTATTGGAAAGTTGATGGAGTTCGCCAAGAGTGGCGATGCCACCCTACTCGGACGAGCCCCATTGTCGGATAGTGAAGAGAAGGCAAAGATGTTGATTGCGACCGACTATGCCCGAAAGATGTCGCTCGATATGCGTATGATTAGTCCGCACTATGGCGATCATATCGACAACAAAGCTTCGCATTGTGCTGCTAAAATTGCAGAATATTACAATCAGTACAATTCGTATAAAGGGACACAATTTGTATTTTCTGATTTGGGAACATACAAGCCCAATGAATGGAATCCCTATTCGGAGATTAAGCGTAAACTGGTGGAAGATCATAACATTCCTGCCCATGAAGTTCGCTTTATTCAGGAGGCTAAAACGGACAAGGCTCGTAAAGCAATGATAGATGGGATGAATGAGGGACGTATTCGTGTTTTATTCGGCTCTACCTCTATGTTGGGAACAGGTGTAAACGCACAACAACGTGCCATAGCTATTCATCATTTAGATACGCCGTGGCGACCTTCGGATTTGCAACAGCGTGATGGTCGGGCAATCAGAAAAGGTAATGAAATAGCCAAACTATATGCCGATAACAAGGTAGATGTATTAATCTATGCAGTCGAAAAGAGCTTGGACTCTTACAAGTTTAACCTATTGCAGAACAAACAGACCTTTATCAATCAGTTAAAGAACAACAGCATGGGTAGCCGTACCATTGATGAGGGCAGTATGGACGAAAGTGCGGGTATGAATTTTTCGGAGTATGTGGCTATTCTTTCGGGTAATACAGATCTGTTGGAAAAAGCCAAATTGGAAAAGAAAATCAACGCTTTGGAGAGTGAGAAAAAAGCCTTTATCAAAAGTAAATCTTCGGCGACTTTCAAGTTTGAGGACAGTGCACGCACTATTGAAGGGAATACCCAGATGCTTAGCCGTATTCAAAAGGACTGGGATGATTTCAATGCCCGTGTTCAGGTGGATAAAGATGGGAATAAACTTAATCCAATTCAATTGGAGGGAATTAATTCCAATGACATTAAAATAGTCGGAGAAAAGTTGAATCAACTTTCAGACAATGCCCGAACCAACGGCGAGTATTTTAAGATTGGAGAACTTTATGGCTTTAGGTTGCTTGTCAAAACAGAGGAAAGTCAAAAAGAAGGCTCTGTTTTTAAAGACAACCGTTTCTTTATTGAGGGAGAAGGTGGTATCAAATACAATTACAATAATGGTCATATTGCCACTGATCCGAAATTGGCATCTATGAATTTTCTCAATGCTTTGGAGCGTATTCCGAAACTGATTGAGAAATACCAGACCGATAACGAGCGTTTGTCTAAAGACCTACCTATACTCAAAGAGGTTATAAACTCGATATTCAAAAAAGATCCTGAATTGAAAGACCTAAAAGAACAACTTATTACTTTAGACAGGCAAATTCTACAAACGCTCAAAACAAAGGATGATCCTGTGCAGGAAGCACAGGTTGTAGACTCTACTCCTAAAGTTAGTGTAACGGATAATTCTATTCGTTCGGGCGAACCCATGAGCATCAAGGATATTATTGATGCTAATAGGGATAGAATTTTAATTGGAAAAGTTGATTCGGAGGAGAATAGGCAGGAGCAACAGCCTTATAAGATGAGAATTTAAAAATGGAGGTGGTTTCTGCTGTGATGACAAACCGATGACTAAATCATTCGTACCGCAAGAGAATGACAATCCTGAACTGTTCCAGTATTATTATCACTCCGATCATTTGGATAGTTCGTCGCTAATTACTAATTTAGACGGCGAAGTAGTTCAGCATATCGAGTATGTTCCGTTTAGAGAAGTCTTTATAGAAGAAAGAAATAACCGTTGGAACACTCCGTATCTCTTCAATGCCAAAGAGTTGGATGAAGAAACAGGACTATACTATTATGGAGCACGCTATTATGATCCAAGAATTAGTCTATGGATAAGTACTGACCCGCTACAGGAGAAGTATCCGAATATATCTACATATGCTTATACTTTCCAGAATCCGATCAAGTTTATTGATCCAGATGGAAAAGATATTTTTATTATTATATGGACGACGTCTAATGGTCAAGTAGGTCATGCTGGAGTTGCAATTTCTAATTATGAAAAGACTACAATAGATGGAAAGGAGGTCATGGTTCCAAATGGGACATTTACCTACTATGATAATTGGCCTCAAGAAGGAGTAAATTTGGCTGGAGTAAAAGGTGCATTATCGACTGTAGATTGATATAGATCGCATGATGCCGGAAAGGACGGTGTTATAATTTCTGACATATCTGAATTTACTAGTGATAATTTAACAAAGCTACACCCTTATAACCCTTTAAGTGATACAGGAATTCCTAAAGAAGATATTATGCAAGAAGGTGTTCTACAGTTGCATACAGATTATGATACAGATCAACAAGCTCACGAAAAAGCTAGTTATTTGAATGCAAATAAGCATAAGTATCAAGGAAAATCTTTTAATTGTGCGACATATGTTAGCGAGGTACTTCATAAAACCGTCTTTAAGAAAAAATTAGGCAAAGAAAATATCTTTACATTCTTAATAAGATCCATAACACCAAATAAGTTATGGAAAGATATTACTAAAAAAGTAGATAATGGGGATATTTCAGGTACGATATTAGTCGATCCTGGTAGTAATATAGACAATTCTTTTAGAGGGGGATTAAAGGGAGAAAAGGAAAAATGATTATGAAATATTTATATTTGATGTCGCTTTTAGGTCTTCTGTATGGATGTATAACAACAAATGGAAAGATGGAAAAGGAATTATTTTCTGAGGTTGATGAAGTTTATTATAAAACGTCAGTTACTGATTCTATCGTAATTACTGATAGGGATAAAATAAATCACATTATTAATTTGATTAAATTATCAAAAAGAAGTCCTGCTGTATTTATTTCAAGAGAAACTTTAATATTTAAAAAAAAGAATCAAAATTCCGTAATTATAGATAAAGATAAGGAATTTTTCAGTATTGAAGGTCTCACTTATTTAATGGATAAAAGTACCTCAAGAAAATTAAGTAATTTATTGTTAAACAGTGGTAGTGCATCGAATTAAGTACTGCTATTATAAGTGATTGGATATTTTTTACAAGAAACCTTTGAATGGATAGGGACGATAATTAGGTCGTCCCTATTTTTTCCACTACCGCACGATTTCTGTTGGGTTGTGTCAGGCTTGTCGGTAGATGAACAGTAATCATTCGCTCTAGAGCATCACGTCCGGCAACAGGTATGGGAGGTCAGATGGAGCATACTTATACTTACGATGGTTTGTATCGTCTGGCATCGGCAACAGGAACTTATGCAGGAGCAGATAATAAGTCAGCTTCTTATCGAGTATGTTCCGTTTGGTGAGGTGTTCATCGAAGAACGTAACAACAAGTGGAATACTCCATATCTCTTCAATGCCAAAGAGTTGGATGACGAAACAGGGTTATAAGAACATTAATGACAATATCTTACCAACTTTATATTATTCTAAAAAATCAGAAGTTATTTTCACAAAATGGGAGAAAGATATCTTACGTACTATTTCAATTATATTTTTCTGTCTCTCTTGTGTTACTAAAAAAATGATTTACTCTAAATAAACTTCAAATATTATAAGCCCCCGCCTAAACGTTCTTGGGCAGGGCTTGTGATATTGATGAATATTGTGTTAATAATATCGAGTAGAAAATAGTGTAGGGGCAAAGAATCTGTCAGATGCGATAAGCTTCTATATTAGTCGTTCTTATTATAAAGATTTTGTATCAAGAGGATATGGTTATTTTTATTTTAGAGATTCTCTTTTTGTCTTAGAAGGTATACAATTTGAAAAAATGTTTATGAAAAGATGGCAGCAAATGTCAAAGGATTATTTAAGACTCATAATGTGCCTGTTATGTATGCATGGTTTGCATACATAATATTATCTACTTTATTATCGGCATATAACCTTGCTACTTCATTGCCTTTTCTGGCTCCTCTCCCCCCTCGCTGATCCAAATCAATAAAAAATAATCAAACTAGTACACTCTCTTCATCGTCATCTCTACGTTTGTTTTTTCTTCCCCATTTATCTTTATCAGTAAGATTATCTTTTCCTCCAAAATACTTTTCTATAAACTCTTTTACATCCGATTCCCGATAGTAGTTCCGACGACAGATCGTTTTGAAAGGAAGCAATCCCATATTGCGATACCGTTGGAGTGTACGAGGTGTGACTTTCAAGAAAAGGCACAAGTCCTGATTATCAAGTAAACGCTCATCCATAACGGTATTGCTGCTGACTATCAATTTATCTATCTTCTCCTCAACTCTTTTTATGAGTTTAGCCAAAGCTGAGATATTTGCTTCAAATATTTCGTCATCTACTCGTAGCATAATTATGGCATTTTAGGTTTATTCTTCCTCCTTTGTTCAGCATACTCCTGATGACCTTTTATCAGGTCTTGCAGATGCTCATCTGTAGATTTTATTAATCGCTCTTTGAGTACACGTTTGATTTCTGCAATAGTATAGTAAGTTTTACCAGAAATAATAGAATAAGATATTATTCCATTGGTGCGTAAACGTTGTAATGTACGTTCGCTTATTTTCAGGAAAGTGCAGACTTCATAACTGTCTACCCATTCATTGTCTAAGTTGGTAGAAGTATTTGGATTTCCCTGTCCTTTGACATAATCAGCAATAGTGTCTATCTTCTCTACTATATTTTTATATGCTTCAGAATCTATTGTAATAACTTCCATATCAAATTTCGTTTGATACAAAGGTCTGATATACTGATAGATTAAACTCCCATGTTGGGATAAGTATTTTCGAATAAAGTCCTAATTGCCTTATGCTTAGTAGGTGTAAGAGGTAGTTTTTATAGTGTGAGTAAAATAATCAGAGGAAAGGATCTTTTCAGAAATTCAAGTTCAATAAAACGGTCGTTTAGTGAGATATTTTGAAAGAATAATATAGAAAAAAGAACTCCCAAACTTGGGGATAGCTTGGGAGTTTATATTGTAAATTAAAAATGTATTTATCTACACTATTCGTTGATATTCAATAGTTAGAACACCATTATTGTAAGACTGGTTATTAATAAGTTTCCAATTAGATTCTTTCTTCGACTTGGGGAATAGAGGAATTCCATCACCAAGTAAGGTTGGAATATATGTTATTATCATTTCATCAATCAAATCATGGCTTAGGAGTATTGAGATCAGTTCTCCACCTCCAACAAGCCAAATATCTTTTCCTTGCCCCTTTCTCAAATCCGAAATACTTTCGACTATATTATCTGTAATAAAATGAATATTCTCGTTTGAATGATTTATCTGATTCCTAGTTATAATGTATGATATTTTACTTTCATACGGATATATCACATCCATATTTAAAATATCACGATATGTCCTTCCTCCCATAACAACAGTATCTACAGACTCAAAGAACTGGTCATATCCATAATTAAGTTCGGGAGTAATAGGATATCCGGAAAGCCAATCTAAACTTCCGTCTGAGCCAGCAATATAACCATCAATAGATGATGCAATGTATAATTTAATTTTTCTCATGTTTTCCGTATTTAGAATGCAATATACAAAAAAGAAGTGTGGAACATGCACCGCTCCGCTACGAGGTACTGGTATACCCGAAGGACGAAACAGGCACGTCCACACCATACTTTCGTATAGTATGAACGATACTCTGCTCGTCTCATCCTTCTAAAAATTACCAGTTTTCGTAGCGAGACGTTCAGCGAACGTTATGTTATATTTCAGGAAGTATCCTTGACACTTCCGCTATTATCAATTTTATTCATACAAATATAGTTTATTATTCTGATTCATTTATTATCTAAATTATCCATTCTATCATTAAGAAATTTGATAAGCTTGTCTAAGAATTGAGTCCGACTACCTTTACGTTCTCTGATTTCAAGGAATGTATGATAAAAATCGCCCAAATTGATATTGAATGCAGATTCAATATACTCTGCTAACTCTTTTATATTAGTATTTCCGTTATTAAAGCACTTTGCAGTATCCCAAGAATATATAAGTTCTACAAGCTCCGCTTTCTTCCCTGTCCATGTTAGTTTTACCTTTGGTATAGAGTTGATTGTATCAGTTGGAAATTCATTTTTGTTTAATTGAATCAACTTATTATTTAGATACACTGTGAGCATCTCATAAGCTAGTATTTTTGAGACCTTAAAATCATGACTCGTTGAAAATTTAGAATCTCTCTCAAAATAGAAGCTATCTAATAGTAATTGTATATCAGGCTTACTCCTGAGAAAATAATATTTGTCCAAATGCGTACTTCCTGAACGATAATAGTGATAGAAATCAAAATTCATTTCGAAGAAATATTTTATCCGTCCAAGGATATTCTCTAAATATAGTTTTTTGTCATTTACAGTTCCATTGGGCATTCGCATCTCAACGTTGTAAACCT
Source organism: Dysgonomonas sp. Marseille-P4677 (assembly GCF_016652235.1). GTDB lineage: Bacteria > Bacteroidota > Bacteroidia > Bacteroidales > Dysgonomonadaceae > Dysgonomonas. The sequence goes on along the minus strand of NZ_JAEPKU010000014.1, from coordinate 7,632 downwards.
TATTGTAATAAATCAGCAAACTGAACATCTGAGGTTTTACCTCTTTAAAAAACTGTATTTCTTCAGATTGATTTTTAAAAGTCAGGTTGGTTACAAACTTTTTTAGCTTTTCGAAAACCTCTTCTAATACAGAAATAATCTGAGTCGATTCTTTTATAATATCATATTCTGATTGTTGAATATTCTGAATCTCTTCATTAAATTCTTGTCGTATATCTTGAATAAATTGCTCCATAATAACATTGATATCTATAGGTAGTTGTCTCCTTTTAATTTAACGACAGCTCTAGAATTACATGTAAATAATTTATAATTAGATAATTAATTCTATTAATTTAGAATTAATTACTCAATACTCTGATTTCAGGCATATCTGTGCATACCCATTACTTCCTACTAATAGTAACAGTAAGACTTGAATTATTGATTTTACTGATTTGCATTGCATAATTACCTATTTTAATTTCAGTAGTAAATGTATGCAATCAGAGAAGTCTAATTATTTAATGTAGACAAATGTAGGCTATTGGTAGACGAACGGACTAAACGTTTATTTCTAACTTGAGGAGTAAAAGTATACTAGCCATATAATTATAAGTTTATAAGTTAGCGAAACATCTCATTTTTTGCTTTATCTATCATCTTATCCACATTTTCAATATTATTCTCTTTCGTATAGTTGTTAAATTCATCAATATTTTTCAAGAGGAGATTATAATATTCTTCAGAAAGATTTACATCTCTAAATGTCTCAGGCGTAGCAGTAGTTATTATCTGATTATTCTTGACAATAATACAGTCGTTAATAATCTTTAGCAGATTCAGCTTTTTATCTCTTAATTCAACACTGAGTAGACTATCAGGTGTGAAATTTATTAAGTTTAATTCTTTTTTGATAGAATCTGACATCTCATATTTAGCTTCGCCTTTCTTACAAGAGGAACTAAAAGCGATAAGGCTAGTAATAAATAAGATGAGTATATATTTCATAATTATTTATTTACGTTTTAATATAATTTGACCTTATTTTGATCAATTTACTTTAGTCAAAGTCATTATTCCATTATATCCATCATCAGAGCCAGTTCCTCGTTCTAATGTCATCTTGTTTTTTTCTGAATGAGAAATTATCCATCGACCTCCAAGTGTTATGCCACTAGGCATTATAATGAGGACTTTCTCTTCTATTGAATAACTAAACTCTGTATTAGTTGGGTTAGAAGCATTTTCTGCTTTAACATCATACTCTCCCTCTTGTTCATTGTAAAATATGATTCCTACTGTCGAATTACGAATGTTTTCTCCCTTATGATACTCCTTTAAATCTCCTTTCCATTTTGTTTGAATTAGTGATTCTGTACTAAACTTGAAATCATCATCACTACAATTAAAAAATGAAATACACATTGTAAATAGGAATAAAATTCTTAATGCTTGCATAATTGTTTATTTTTAATGTTATACTTTTTAAATTATTTTCGAGTTAAACTGATTTAATCTTATTCATCCCTATATTGCTACTAAATATATAATGATAAAACATCTGCAGTTGTATAATGTAGACCAATTTAATAGATTCGTAGACAAACAAATATTTATCTCCAAATAATAGACATATACAAAAATTTTTATGCCTATTTTTCTCTTTCTTATTTAAAATTCTGAGCTGTTCCAATGAACAGTCAATACTACGATTATAGTAATTCGAATTTAAATTCTTATAATCTATCTATATCATCAGAAGATGCATTCTGCCCTTGATACCTTTTCTTGCTGTTATTAAATATGTATTGAATAGAAAAAGTAGCATATAGGCTTTCTCTCTTTCTATCTATTGTAAGATTATGCTTCCCTATATATGTATTGTTTACATCTTTCTTCCGGTTAAATATATCATTGATATATAGATTCAAAGTGAGTGTTTTGTCGAAAAGAGATTTACGAATCCTCAAATCCATTTCAGTATAACCATTCCAACGTGTCATGTATGAATCATAATCGCTCTGATGAGTGAAATAAACTGAAATAGTATAATCTTTAGGTAGAACAAAATGGTTATAAAACTCAATATTATAACTGGTTTTATTTCGTACACTTTTCTCATCCCTATACATTGTTGTAAAGAAAGGTTTTGTCATGCCTACTGTTAATTGTGGTCGCCAGAACTCCAAAGAGTAATTAATAGTAGCGAGTATATTAAAGTTTTGATATTTGTCGTAATTCTTATAGGTAAGAATCGTATTGGCAGAAGAATTTTCATCTTGAAGGAAGTCTATTCCTATCGGATTTTTCACATACGAATATCCCATACTGACGTTTAGGATTTTATACATAAGGTTGTAGTTCACTTCATAGTAATCTTCTTTTTTCAAATACGGATTCCCCTTTTGGGTCAAATATGGATTCAGATATAAGTCATTACTATTTAATTCAGAAAAAGTAGGTCGCCTTGTTCTTCCATTGGTATTTAGGCTCATGTTTACCTTCCTAAAGTTTTTGGATAAGGTTATATTCGGATATATGTTACTATAGTGTTTATTTACTCTCACTATCTTTATAGAATCTTCGGTTGCTTTTTCGTGTGCATATTCATAGCGTAATCCAAGACCGATTTGATAATCTTTTATAACTGTTTTATAGCTAATAAATCCAGCAATTTTTTCTTCATCGTTGGTGTATATGTTGCTCTTACTCAAATCAGCATTATTTGTATAGAAACCTTTGCCTTTAATAATATTGTATTCAGTGCCAAGTTCGATTTGGGAATTTTCCTTGAAAGCATATGCTGCCGTCATTTTCCCTGCAATCAATTTGAAATCTGATTCGCTGTTTATCGTAACTTTTCTGCTATTTGTCGCTATACTAGATTTCTCTTCGGTTACTTGATTAGATGGAGATTTCTTTTGTATATAATCCATATCGAAATGAAGTCTGAATTTATCATTAAGCTGTCCATCATAAAAAGCATTAAGCAAATGTGTATTTGGTTTTTGTGTTTGCAAGGTGCGACTAATAATGCTTTCTTCTAGATTGTCATTAGCATAGAAACTTTCATCTCCATTAAGTGTATTTTTGCTTGAAGAAAATGTCCCTTGATATTTCATTCCGGCAATGTGCCCCATTGTAAAGGAGTAGTCAAAACTTGCCGAAAGATCATGTGTATTATCCATATAAATATATGGTTGATTTATATACTGTCCCCAAAGCGTATCAGTATAAATCTGATAAGATGATTTCTCCTGCGTTTTGTTCTTCAAATAATGATGATAATACGAAAAATATGCACTGAACTTGTTATTCGTATAGGTTAAATTGATGTTTTCTGTATTTCCAATATAATTTCCAACCCTAATTCTTTCGGAAATATTAGCGGAAAAGCCTAAAGATTTGGGCTTTGTTTTTATAATAATTACTGCCTTGTTCTCTGAATCATATTTAGAGCCGGGATTGTTTAATAGTTCTATACTTAATATGTCGGAGGATTGCAACTGGTCTAATTCTTGAGAATTATATAGCTTCCGATTATTTATATATATGACTGGAACCCCTTTTCCGAATACTGTAATTCCCGAACTTCCTTTAGTTGAAATTCCCGGTATGTGTTCCAAAATGTCATTAGCTGTTCCTACCGTACTTAATAGGGTATTATCTACATTGGTAACAAGATTGCCGTTTGTCATTCTAAATTGAGGTCGTACAGCTGTAACAGTAATTTCACTTAAGTCATATACATTTTCAGTGATAGTTATATTTCCCAGATCAATATCGTTTTCCAACGAGAAAGAGCGTTGGACAGTATTATAGCCTATCAGTGAGAATTCTACTAAAAAGTGAGCCTCTTTTGCTGAAAAATTAAAATTGCCCAAACTATCTGTTACTGTCCCACCGCAATATAAACTATCAGGCATATTTAGGAAAACAATATTAATATATTCAATAGGCTTTCCTGTTACGTCTAAAACTCTCCCTTTGACGTTGAAATTCTGAGAATAGCAAAGTGTACAAGATAATAGCAAAAAGCTAAATATAAACAACGCCGTGGGAAGTCGATTTGATTTCATCATGAAAATAATTTTATTTCATGACAAAGTTAGACTAACCATATATTGATTAGACTATTTTGGTATTGGCATCATATGGACAAATAGAAACTGATAAACGATTATATTACAGCAGTTTGCTATTGAAGATACATCCTAGAATATGGACAAAGAATGACCTTAGTAATTCCAAAGGTAATTTTCAAGGGATTGCTCGCTGAATAATTTGCTATTTATTTTGGTCATTTTCTCTTTTATACGTTGCTTACGTTTGGATACCGATGTTGCAGACACCGCCATAAGTGTACCGATTATCGATATGCTTAAACGTAATTCTATCAAACAACAATAACGAATATCCTCTTCTGTAAGAGTTGGATATTCTGTTTGTAAACGTACAGCATAGTTATTATACAAAACATTAATGGTATTTATTATTGAAGGCCATTGTTCATCTTTAACAAACTGAGGAGAATATTTAAGCTTCTTCAACACATCATGATTTATAATCAATTGGTCAAGAAGAAATTTCTCTCTTTCTTGTAAAGCTATATTTTGATTACTTATCTTCTCAGTACCTTTTTTATTCAATAACTCAGAGAATTTATCTATTTCCTCATTCAGAATTTTGTTCTGTTTTTGTAATACTCTATTTGATTCGACAATCTGTTCAATATTGGCTAAGTCCTCTTCAGTCCTATTATTCTCTTCAATCTGACTTGTCAAATCCCCAATTAGATCCTCGTTCTCTTTTATCTGATTTTCATTTTCATATAACCTGATAGTATTCTCTTGTAAACGCTCTTTTGCTTCTTGAATAAGTCTTTCTTTATTCAGGACTTTTCGTTGATAGGTAAATATTATAACGCCGATAATGAATAGTAGAATAATTATAATTATAAGATAAGTCTGTAATTGCTGTGCTTTTTCTATTTCAAGTTTGTCTTTTTCCTTAGAGAGTTTGTTTTGTGTAAAAATTCGTTCCTTATCTGCACTTGAATTATTCCAAATAACATTCATTGCATTGTCTCCATGATGAGCCATACTCAGTATTTCTAATGGTAGTCCTTTTTTCTCATTATATAAAGATTGGAACATTAAGGTTACATCATTGACATAAAAGTAACTTTCATCGGTGGGAGATATAGCGAGATTATTATTTCTCAGGTAATCAAGATAAACCTTTGCGGAATCTAACTGATTTAGATTTAAGAAGGCATTTAAAGATGTAAAATTAGAGTAATATTCATTATTGAAACTCCCATCTAGTTGATTGGCTTGGTTAATTATATCAAGTGCCTTTTTGCTATCTCCAAAACTGTTAAGACAATCGGCGTAGCTGCGAAGCATATCATATAGTAAGGCTTGGTTATTTTCATTTTTAACAAGTGCAATAGCCTTGTCAAAATAAGTAACGCAGGAATCTTTCAGTCCAAGCATAGCATACTCAACTCCTATCATAGCAGTTGATACGGATATTGTTCTCGAACAGGATGATAGTTCTATAATTCTTTCATAAGTATTTATTGCTTTTGAATATTCTTTTGCTTTAAAATAAGAATAAGCCAAGTCATTATAGGTTTTAACAATCTCAATTGTATCTCTGTTGTTTTTTGCGACTTCTAATGATTTTAGTAAAAGATTCTCTTTCTCTGCATACTTATTTCCCTGCCAATTTATTTGATAGGCAGCTAATCTATACGCAGTGGATAGATGAGGTGAGTTATTTGTTTTATAATACTCAGCAGAGAAATGTATTAATGAATCATTGATTAGACTTCTTCCTTGTTGCAAGTGAGTTTTCGTGAGTAAAAACCAATAATCAGCTTTATTTTGACCAGATAAAGTAAACGCGTTTATCTGTCCTTCCAAGATATTTGCTATGCTATCTGGATTTTGTAGTATCTGTGTTTGCGCCTTATCAATGTCAAAAGGAAGAATATCTATTCCTTTATTGCAGGAAATAGTTATGAGTGTGAGTAATATCGTTATATATATGTATTTCATTTGTTTTATGGAGCTAAAAATATTCTAAATTAAACGATTACCAATTTTCATAATACCATTTCAAAATAATTCTTTTGGATTAATCTTTAAAAACTCATCATAAGGAATACCTCCTGTACCAACAAGCATCATCCGTGAAGGATTGAATTTCCTAGCAAATACAGCCATACCTGTGTTATCTGATTTTTGTCCACTCTTAACCTCCAAAGCCACCACTTTACCATTTCTTTCGAGAATAAAATCAACTTCTTCATTCCCTTCTCGCCAATAATATAGATTATAGCGTTCAGAAATAGAGTGATTGATTAGATGTGTACCCACAGCAGATTCAACCAATCGTCCCCATTCTTTAGCATTTACAACGACATCTTCAAATAACTTATCATCCTGAGATGTCAATAAAGCATTGTTATATACCTGAAATTTCGGGCTGGATGACCGTTTTCGTATTACATTTCCTGCATACTTCTCCAATCCTCCTAAAAGCCCGCAATCAGATAACAGATTTAGATAGTGAGCTAACGTTGTTGTATTGCCTGCATCCTGTAATTCTCCAATCAACTTGGTGTAGGATAAGATTTGCCCTGAATAGAGTGAGCCCAACTCAAACAATCGTTTAAGTAAAGCAGGTTTATCAACACGAGTGAGCATTAAAATATCTTTGGATATGCTTGTTTCAATCAGAGAGTCTTTAATATAGTTTTTCCAACGATCCTCATCCTTAATTAAAGATGCAGATCCCGGATAACCTCCAAAATAGATATATTGTTCTTTAGACCAACCAAAAGCACTCTCCATTTCAGCATACGACCAATGACCTAGATATAAGGTTTCAAAACGTCCTGCAAGCGATTCTGTTAACCCTCTCTGAATCATCAAACGTGATGAACCGAGTATGACTACCTTTATGTTTATCTTTTCTCGTGTATCTCTGTCCCATTGTTGCTTTACGACCTCGCTCCAATTATCTATCTTTTGAATCTCATCTATTACCAATAGATATTCAGCAATATTACCTGCTTTCATTCGCAGACGCACACTTTCCCAAATCTGTTGCAGCCATGTAGCATTTGAATTGGGAATAGCATCAGCGGATTCAAAGTGGTGTTCAATGGATATGTTTTCTAGCATCTGTGACACTAATGTCGTTTTTCCCACCTGACGTGGTCCCATTACCACCTGAATAAACTTTCTTTCTTCTTTTACCCGATTGGTAAGTGTTTCTATATGTGACCTTTTAAACATAATATTTAATTTACTCAATATTACAAGTAAATTTACTCAAAATATTAACAAAAACAAATCTGTAGTAATAAAAAATAAAAAACAAGAGTGTTTATTCAGAAGTATTGATTATATTTGTACATAATTCTTTGTTAGACAGCTTATTGAGCGAATGAAAGTGCCGTATTAATTACGAGTTGCCAAATCGTTACCATTGTCACATCAAGGAAAAATAAAATACTGACAACTAGTCATTTAAAGCATAAAGTAGCGTTCCCGCTCGGATCACTGAAAACTCGGAAACGAACAGACAGATTTCCGGTAGAAAATAAAAAAACTCTCTAAAATAGAATTTTAGAGA